>JAQICO010000049.1 GCA_027858495.1 Spirochaetaceae bacterium | reverse complement strand
AATGGTAGGTTCCTCTCCGGGCAATTCTATGGCCACCAATTTTCTTGAAGTTGGTGAAGCTGACCGATTCACAAAAGGAAGAAATACCCAGGATTAGGATATATTATATTAATAGAATTAATAGGGCCCCATAATCAAGATTTCATTCTTGTAGCGGGGCCCCATTTGTGGTAACATCTAAACCCATGAAAATGGGCCAAAAATTATTTATCCTTGGTGCTGGTTTTACCGGTCAATCTATTGTTAAGGAAATCAAATCCAAGGATCCGCATTGCGAAATTATAGCTTTTTTGGACGATGATCCCCAAAAAATCGGAACCAGAATAGAGGGGATTCCCGTTTTAGGTCCCATTAAGGATTGTGCGTCTCTTCTTAAAGAGAGCAACCCCCACGAAGCTCTTATAGCCATACCCTCCGCACCTAGAGATACCCTTCAACGAATTTACGACATCCTCCATGAAGCAGAATTCCGAAGTATACGAATAATCCCTAGTTTGTCTCAGATTATTCACGGTCCCGCCCATCTGGTTCAGGCAAGGGATATTGACCCAGAAGATTTGTTGGGTCGTAATCCCGTAGCCATTGATCTGGTTGAAACCCTGGGCTACCTCAAGGGGAAGCGTGTTCTTATCACTGGTGCAGGCGGTAGCATCGGCAGTGAATTAACCCGACAATTGCTCCATGCAGGAGCCGAAAGAATCTATATCTTAGGCCATGGAGAAAATAGTATTTATCAATTAGAAAAGGAGCTGTATCGTCTTCAGAAGGGTGGAGTAGGTTCCGATGCAATTATCGTTCCAGTGATCGGGGAACTTCAGGATAGAGACTATATCTTTTTTCTTATCCAACGCCTAAAGGCAGATTATATATTCCATACTGCGGCCCACAAACACGTTCCAATGATGGAAAAAAATCCCGTAGAAGCCCTTAAAAACAATCTTTTTGGTACGCTAAATCTTCTTGATGCAGCAGTACAACATGGCAATTGCCGTCTGGTACTTATTTCAACAGATAAAGCAGTTTCTCCAGCATCGGTTTATGGAGCCAGTAAAAAACTTGCAGAAGATTTATTACTATCTCGTGAAAAAGGCAACAATCAGTTTATGGTAGTGCGTTTTGGAAATGTAATGGGAGCTAGAGGAAGTATTTTACCCCTCTTTAAAGAGCAAATATTACAAGGCGGACCTGTAACCATCACTCATAAAGACATGAAACGCTATTATATGACCATTCCCGAAGCAGTCTCGCTGGTTCTAAAAACCGCAGGAGAAGGCACTCAGGGGGGATTATACCTTTTAGATATGGGAGATCCCCTTTGTATAGAAGATATGGCTCGTCAGATGATAGGGTTTTATGGATTTAACGAAGAGGAAATTCAATTTAAATATATCGGACTTCGAGAAGGTGAAAAACTGGAAGAAACTCTTTGGGATTCTGAGAAAGAAGATCCTAAACAGACCGATTTTACTAGAATACTAACCATTAAAAAGAAACATGACTCTCCTTACCATATGGATAAAATATTGGAAGAGATAAGACCCATTTGCTTTTTACTTCCAGCACAGGAAGATTTATACCGCAACAGAAGAATTTTAAGGCAAATATTATCTCAGTATTTTCCATTGATAAAGGTTCCGGAAGATGAGCCTGAATATTAAAAAAATTCCCTACTCTAAACCCAGTTTAGGAAGAAAAGAAATATCCGCCGTTAAAAGGGTTTTAAAATCAGGTTGGATAACCAGTGGAAAGGAAAATCTACTCTTTGAAGATGAGTTTGCAGACTTCACCCATTCACCCTACGCACTTTCAGTCAATTCTGCCACGGCAGGGCTGCATCTTCTTTTGGAAGCCCTGGGAATAAAGGCTGGAGACAGAGTGGCCACACCAGCCTACAGTTTTACAGCCAGCGCCGAAATCATCAGTTATTTAGGAGCAGTCCCTGTATTTATCGATTGTGAAGATGATTATAATATTTCTGCTTCGGCCTTGGAAAAGGTCTGTGAAAATTATGGAGACCAATTAAAAGCTGTAATTGTGGTGCATATTGCAGGAAAGGCCTGTGATATGAAGAAACTTTTGGAACTTAAAAAAAAGTTCGGTTTTTCTCTGATAGAAGATTGTGCTCATGCATTCCCTGTGGTTACAAACATGGGACATGTTGGAACCTTGAGCGATGGCGGTGTTTTTTCATTCTATGCAAACAAAACCATCACCACAGGAGAAGGCGGTATGGTAATATGCCGTGACAAGTCTCTCTATCAACGAATGTCCCTAATGCGTCTTCATGGAATTGACCGGACTATTTGGGATAGATACACAGGAACAGCTAAATGGGATTCCTGGAAATACGATGTAGTTGCACCGGGTTACAAATATAATTTGACAAATTTCCAGGCAGCTATAGGCCGGGTACAACTGAAAAAATCTGTAAAGCTAAAAAATAAACGAAGGGATATTGCCCATAAATATCTAAAAAATTTATCACCCTGCAAAAATATCCAAATGCCCTATTCAACGGATAACCATTGCTGGCATCTGTTTATGATCAAAGTTAAAACTACTCAATTGAGAGATTCTTTGATGAAATTTCTCTTTGAACATTCCATAGGAACTTCATTGCATTTTATCCCCCTTCCCTGCCTGAGTTTCTATAGGAAGACCTTTGATTTGGATATTCATGATTTCCCCATATCCTTAGATTTATACCAACGCAGTATATCATTGCCTATTTTTCCGGATATGACGAACTCCATGATACAACGTGTAATAAAAAGCATCATCCATTGGGATAGAAATCATGAATGAACGATACCTGAAGGATAAACTTCTTGGTAAGATTCGTTACCCTCAAAACAATACGTCTAAAAAGATTCTCTATATTAAATTGATCTGTAGTCCCATTGAACGGGGCAGCATTGAAGAATTGTCATGGACAGAACCCTTTCCTAAGGATTATTTTCTGATTAAAGCAAAGGATATTCCAGGAAAAAACACAATAGATTTTGGTGATGGCAGTTTCCCTCTTTTGGCAGATGAAGAGGTTTACTACCCATATCAACCCATAGCGTTATTGGTAGGTCCCGCCCCTCAGGTTCTCAAAGAACTTGAAGAAACGGTAAAGCTGAAAATTAATAAAAAAGAAATATTACCCGAATTCAATATTTCAGAACAGGAACAGTGCAGCTACCAACGAGAAATCCGTACATCCTCTTCTGATGGTCTTGAGAATAAATCAGAAATCATTTGGGTAGAAGACTATTTTGAAATGGAGGGACAACAGCACTCTAGTTTTCCTCCCGCCCACAGCCGCTGTCAAAATGAAGGCATGGTTTTTAATATTCATTGCATAACACAATGGCCCTGGATCATAAAAAAGAATGTTCAACAACTTCTAAAACTTCCTAAAAAAATGGTTAAGATTCGTTGTTACCCCTGTGAAAATCATCAGGAATCTAAAATTTTTCACCCCGTACAAACAGCCAGTTTCTGCGCTTTGGCAAGTTTCATTAGCAAAAAAAACTGCCTGTTTCAGATAAATCCTGAGGACAATTATTTCTATGCACCTCCCAAGGGAAAAGTTGGAATATATCTAAAAGCAGCCTGTAATCATCGGGGAGAATTGTTACATCTCAAATTGGATTTCTCCCTGGAAGGAGGTGCATACCCTCTATGGAGCAAAGAACGGGTAGACCGTATGTGTTTTTTCACCAGCGGTGTTTATCATTGCAGAAACCTGGAAATCCATGGAAAAATGCAGAGGACTACCTCTATGCCGACAGGGTTGTTTCCCGATGGAGATCTGTCCTCTCTTTTAACCTCTATTGAGTTATTCTCCAATATCATGGCCGAAGAATGTAAAATGACTCCTCTGGAATGGAAAACAGTCAATCTTATTAAGAGGGGTAACGGATGGTTTACCGGTGCATTATTGGCAAGAAATCCATCGCTGGATGAATTGATAAAAGCGGTGGTAGAACCTTCTGATTATCAAAGAAAATACTCGGCCTATCAGTATCAAAACCACTTGATTAAAAAAGATTCATCTAAAAAACCTCAAAAGTCCAAGGGGATTGCCCTTTCTCTAGGTTGTATTGCCAATAACTTTTTAACTCAACAAAGAGACCAAAGTCCAGCTACCATTTCCATGACGCTGGATCAGCAGGGATTATCCATAGAACTTCCCGCACCTCCGGGCCATGGCCAACTTTATAAGATTTGGAGCTCCATGGCTTCGGAGGCTCTTAGTATAGATGAAAACAATATAAGATTTGACATATATAAATCGGAAGAAAACAATCCCGAAGGTCCCTCTTGTTTTTCAAGAAACGTTACCATCATTCATCATCAAATAAAACAATGTATTAATCAAATCGCAAAGAAGCGTTTTAGAGAGCCCTTGCCCCTTTTTGAAACCCGTAGATTTCGAAGAAGCCGTAACTGGGATGATGATAATTTCAAGGGGCATCCCTACCAACATTTATCTTGGGGAGCTGCGGTGGTGGAACTGGAACTAAATCATGAAGATAATTCTATTAATATACAGCAGATTTATATAGTCTTGGAATCCGGGAAAATATTGCTTCCTTCGGTGGCATCTTCCGTGGTGAATCAAGCCATTGGACAAAGTCTTCAATGGATCTTTAAAAGCACTGAAAATTATAATCCCATGGGAGAGAACACTCTCCCCTTCAATCTGCAGTTTCTTGAAACATCCAAGGAACCCAAAGCCTTGGACGGCCTGGTTCAAAATATTCTTCCTGCAGCTATAATGCAGGCCATAGCTCAGGCCAGTTGCAAAAACCAGCATTTTCTTCCGGTAACACCAGGTAATTGGGAGAGGAAAAAATGACCATTGAACTCTTTCTCAACGGAGAACATAAAAAATTGACAGCTCAGGCTGATTTGGCTCTTTCACAGGTATTACAGTTAGAATGCAGGGGAGTTAACCCTGGTTGCGGAAAGGGTTACTGTGGTTGCTGCACCGTATTGTTAAATGGGAAATTAACTTATTCCTGTCAAATACCCTTTTTCTCAGTAAAAAACCAATCGATAATGACGGTGGAAGGAATACAGACTAGTAATATTTTTTCAGATATTTTGAAGGGAATGAAAAGAGCAAAACTTGATATTTGTGACTATTGCGCACCCGCTAGAACACTGAGCTTTTATTCTTTATTAAAAAGAGCGGATAGGCCAAACAATCAAGAGATTCAGGAAGTGTTGTCATCAATTCACTGTAGCTGCACCCATATACCGCTGTTAAACCAAGCTATTTTTTATTCGCTTGAAGAAAAATATACGAGGCTCCATGGCTAAAAAAGAAGGAATAAATCAGATTTACCAACCCCGTAACTGGAATGATATTATAAAAATTGTAGATAATAAGGGTAATGCTCAGTTATATACAGGTCAATGGAATAAAAATCTTAAAGTACAAGGAGGATTGGACTTACATAGTCATTTAATAGTTCCTCAAGGTCTTGAAGAATTAAAACGAATTGGCAGAACCGAAGAACATATTGAGGTGGGTGCTCTGGTCTCTTTAGAGGAATTTATCAATACCGGAAAAAAGATTTTGCCCATCGTTTTATTCGATCAAATTCGCAAAGATTTCCCCTTACCACTTAGAAATAGCTTAAAAGTGGGACATTTACTAAAGGGACTACAGGTAAGTAATCCTCTTATATTACTGCTTTGCCTATTGGATTGCAGCCTTGAGAGAAAAACCTTTAAAACAGGAAAGAAAAAAACTCACTTAAAAACGCAATGGCTATATCTTCAACAGCATCTTCAAGACAAATATAGTAATGGAGAACTACTTTGCACATTGAGAGTGCCTATTTATAGATGGGATCATTATTTAATACGAAACATTCAGTATTCCGGAGGTTTATTAACCATAATTGCCCTGGCTGACCTCACTCGTGGATACGTATCAGATTTCCGTCTAGGCTTTATATATGAAGAACTAAAACCCCTAAGAAATAAAGAATGGGAAGCCAGCATAATGGGTAGAAAAAATCTCTTTAATCAAAAAGAGAAAGAAAATATATATCAATATTTATTGGACAACGGTGTCCCTGGAGATGAAGAATACCTCAAACCATCTTTATTGATGATCTTGGATAATTTACTTTACCATTTTCAGGATAGAGAGTATTAATAATGTGATGGGTTTTTTAATAGTTTTGTACTATTAAACTTGTTCATTTCCTTGGGAGGGCGAAATGAGTTCCTTTGTTCACTTACATAATCATTCGGACTACTCTCTTTTAGACGGCGCAGTACGTATACCCTGGTATGTTGAAGAATGTAAAAAATATGGCATGAAACATGTTGGACTCACAGATCATGGGAATATATTTGGAGCATTACACTTTGAACAGGCCTGTCATGCTGCGGGAATAAACCCTGTGGTGGGATGTGAAGTTTATGTTGCACCTGGCTCCAGGTTTATAAAGCCAACCAGCGGTGTAAAAAATTATCATATGGTTCATTACTGCCGAAATGAAACTGGATACAGAAATTTAATGGCACTGGTATCCAAGGGGTATACCGAAGGATTTTAGTACAAACCCCGAATAGACGATGAACTTTTAGAGAAATATCATGAAGGTTTAATCGCTTCATCGGCCTGTCTGGGTGGTGAAATTCCAAAACATATACTTAATAATGATATGTCAATGGCTCAAGAAAGAGCCCTATATTACAGCGATCTCTTTGGGAAAGATAATTTTTATTTAGAAATTATGGACCATGGCATACCCGAAGAAAAAACCGTTATAGACGGTATATTGGAAATTAACCGTTCAACTGGGATTCCCATAATAGCCACCAATGATATTCATTATCGCTGGAAAGAACATGCCAATGCCCAGGACATTCTCATTTGCATTGGTACCAATAAAAAGAAATCTGATACTAAAAGATTAATCATGAGTGAGGAACTCTATTTTAAAACACCCGAAGAGATGGAAGCTCTTTTCCACTATATTCCCGAGGCATTGTCCAATACGGAAAAACTGGCAGAGCGATGTGATCTGACCATTCCCCAGCCCGGCCCTATTCTACCGGACTATTTTATCCCCCAGGATTTTACCGATAAACAGGAATATTTAAAATATTTGGTTTATCAAGGATTGACCAAACATTATGATGAGCTAAGCGATGAAATAATGGAACGAGCGGATTTCGAGCTAAAAACCATCGATCAGATGGGTTTCCCAGGATATTTTTTAATCGTTTGGGATTTTATCGACTGGGCGAGAAAACAGGATATTCCCGTAGGCCCGGGGCGTGGATCCGGAGCCGGTTCTTTGGTGGCCTTTGCCCTGGGGATCACCGATGTGGATCCCCTCAAATACGGACTGCTCTTCGAGCGGTTTTTAAATCCAGAACGTGTATCCATGCCGGACTTTGATGTAGACTTCTGCTTTGAACGCCGCCAGGAAGTAATCGATTATGTAACGAGAAAATACGGCTACGATCAGGTTGGAGGGATTTGTACCTTTGGAACGCTTAAAACCAAGGCTGTTTTAAAGGATGTTGCCCGTGTGTTGGACATCCCCTTTGATGAATCCAATGCCATCACTAAACTAGTGCCCGAGGATAAACCGCCCAAGGACTGGACCAAGAGTAAAGTAGAATTTTTCCTTCAACAGGATACCGATCTTAAATCCTTCTATGATCGTGGGGGAGTTTATAAAGAGCTCTTTGAAACCGCCGCCGTTTTAGAGGGCATGAACCGCCATATTTCCACTCATGCCTGTGGCAAGGTAATTGGCGACAGCCAGCTGACAAACTTTGTCCCCCTTTACAAAGACCAGAAGACCGGTGAAATTACCACTGAATTTACCATGGATATTATTGAACCCTGCGGTCTGGTAAAAATGGACTTTCTGGGTTTAAAAACCCTAACCCTGTTAAAAAACACAGAACGACTGATCCGGAAAACCAAACCGAATTTCAGCATTGACAATATTCCCGACGATGACAAAACAACCTTTGACATGCTTTGTCGGGGAGAGAGTACAGCGGTATTTCAGTTTGAAAGTACCGGTATGCAGAAGATCCTTCGCGAGGCAAAACCCAATTGTCTGGAAGATCTCTTTGCTTTAAACTCCCTTTACAGACCCGGTCCCATGCAGTTTATCAGCCAATTCGTCGAGGGAAAACACGACCCTAAAACAATAAAATATCCCGATCCTTCACTAGAAGAATTATTAAAACCCACCTATGGGGTTATCGTATACCAAGAACAGGTTATGAAGGTGGCTCAGATCATTGGTGGCTTCACATTGGGTAAGGCGGATATTCTACGGCGAGCCATGGGTAAAAAGAAAGTAAAAGACATGGAAAAGATGAAGATTGAATTCATCGATGGAGCCAAAGAACGGGGTCACGACCCAAAACATTCGGCCTATATCTTTGAAATGCTGGAACCCTTTGCAGGATATGGTTTTAATAAATCCCATGCGGCTGCCTATTCCATCGTTGCCTATAAAACAGCCTTCTGCAAGGCCAATTATCCTGCAGAATTTATGGCCGCCAATTTAACCAATGAAGTGAACAGCCCCGATGCCTTTAAAAATTATCTCGATGCCACCAGAGATATGGGACTGGAGATCCTGCCGCCCGATATAAATCACTCAGACGGTATTTTCTCGGTTAACGATAATAAAATTTATTACGGCCTTCAGGGTATAAAAGGCCTGGGCAATGCCGCCGTAGAAGCTATTGTAGCAGAGCGGAATGCCCAAGATCACTATATTTCCATGGAGGATTTTTTATCTAGGCTGGCAGCGTCCTCCATCACTAAAAAAACCCTGGAAGTGCTTATCCAATGCGGAGTCTTTGATAAAATAGAAACACATAGCCGAGCGACCCTGTTGCATAACCTGGAACGTCTGGTAGATATTCATAATCGAATAAAAGAAAGCAAAAAGTACGGCCAGACAAGTCTTTTTGGGGAATGTGAAGATGAAATAAATCCTGAGATAGAATACGAAGAAGTGGAAGCCTGGTCATCACGGGAAATACTTCAAAAAGAGAAGGACTATCTAGGCAACTATTTTTCTGGACATCCTATGGATGATTATCGGGAATTGTGGAAAAAACGGGCCAATTTAAATCTGGAAACCATAAAACAGGCATCTGACAGCAAAGAATACAATTTGCTTGGCATGGTAAAGGAAACTCGTAGTTTAATTACCAAACGAGGTAAGAAAATGGCCTTTGCCACCCTGGAGGATTTTAATGGACAGGTTGGTCTTACCCTATTCAGTTCTGTCTTCGAAGAATATGGACATTTTCTTCAAGAAGACCGGGTTATTGGTGTGGTAGGTACTGTAGATTTTTCCAGAGATGATCCGGGAATCAAAGTGAAAAGGATTCTTGAGCCGGCAAGTTTGGACGAAAAGAATGTTAAAGAAGTTCATATTGAACTTAATGAAATACAAAGTGATGAAGATGAAATCATTGAATTTAGAAGTTTTTTAGGAAGATTTAATGGAAAATGCAGCCTCTTTATTCACATAAAACAAAGCAATGATTATATTGTGGTTAAGGCTACATCTCAAATAAGTATTAATGCTAATAATGATACATTAAATAAAATATCCAAACATCCCCTGGTGGGCCGAGTATGGAAGGAATAGAAAGGAAGGTAATAATATGGAAGGCTTTTTAATTGTGATGCGAGTAATTACTTGGATGTTAAGTATATATTCTTTTATTGTTTTTATACGTTTGTTACTCACATGGATACCCATTCCTCAACTGAACAGAATTAAGGAAATTCTTGGTTCCGTAGTAGATCCCTATCTGGATAAATTCAGGGGTATCTCCTGGCTTCGATTTGGGGCCATGGATTTTTCTCCCATATTAGGCCTTGTATTACTCAGTGTGGTTATAAATATTACCGGAACCCTAGCCAGCAATGCCACTATAACATTGGGTCAGGTATTATATATTCTACTTAGTGGTATATGGGGAATGGTTTCCTTTTTTTTGGGAGCCCTTATTGTTCTTTTAATAATACGATTGTTTGTCTCACTGGCCAACAGCGGAGGTCATAACAGTTGGGGGAATCTCGATAGCTTGATCTATAACTTGATGGCCAGAGTTGTGGGGATATTCACTTCTAAAAGTGTGTCTTTCCATGCAGGTTTATTAATTACCATTGCTTGTCTGATTATTTTACGTGTTGGTTTTGGAATACTGATGCCCATAGCTTCGGGATATTTACTTCGACTATAAATGTTATTTCTTGGCGAGCTGGAACAAACAGTATCAAGACTCAAGGGGATTGGTCCCAAAACATTGGAATCTCTTTCTCAACTATCTATTAATACTATTGGGCAATTGTTACGTCATTACCCCCAACGTTATGAAAATAGACAAGATACCTTTAAATTAGCTTCTCCTGGAGAATCTGGAGAAATTAATACTCAAATAGAAGTAATCGGTCAAGAATGGGCTGGAAGATATCCCAAAAAGTTCCTGAAAGTATGGGTAAAAGATGATAGCAGCACAGCAGCTCTGCTTTGTTTTGGGCGGGAATTCCTTGAACAGCAATTACAGCCCGGAGAATCTTTTTATCTATATGGAAAGATGCAGTATAAATACGGAGAGCCTCAAATCAGTAGTTTTGAGATTCAATCAATCAATGTAAAAAATGATAATTTCCATAAAATACTTCCGGTATATCCCCTCAGCGGGAGTCTTCAGCAACGTATTTTAAGACAGGCTATCTATCAGGCGCTTAATGAATGGGTACTTCACATCGAAGAGGAGATTCCACCAAGCCTTTCGAAGAAATATGATTTCCCAGCCCAGAAGGAAATAATACGAGCCATTCATTTTCCCCATTCCATGGAGGAGCTTCTAAAAGCCAAAGAGTCTATCATCTATATGGAATGGTTTCACCTTCAGCTAACAGCAGCGAGACGTATATTAAAGGATCGTAGACCAAGGAATCATCAACTTCAAATATCTCCCATGGAAAATATGGAGATTATAAAAGAGCTACCCTTTCTGTTAACCCCTGACCAAAATAGCTGCCTCAGAGACATTCATACAGATTTAAAATCGAGCTATCCGATGAACCGTTTAGTTCAAGGAGAAGTGGGTTCAGGAAAAACCCTGGTGGCCTTTGTTTCTGCCGCCTTAATCATGCGGGCTGGAGGCCAGGTAGCCATGATGGTCCCCACTGAATTATTGGCCCAACAGCATATTAAAAATGCTAAAATATTTTTAAAGAATTATTCTTGTGCTCTATTAACCGGGCATTTGAATCAAAAAGAAAGAAAAATAATAACAGACCAACTTCAATCAGGCGAGATCCAATGTCTGCTTGGAACCCATGCACTTTTTTCCGATGATCTGATTTTCAAACAACTGGACCTTGTAATTATCGATGAACAGCACCGTTTTGGGGTGAAACAACGTTTAAACCTGGTTAAAAAGGGTTCAAATCCCCATTTATTGTTGATGACTGCTACCCCTATCCCAAGAACCCTGGCGATTACAGCCTTTGGGGACCTTCAAATATCAACCATAAAAACCCTGCCCGGGGGAAGAAAATCCATAGAAACCCACTTGGCACAACAAGGGAAAGAAGAAAAGGTTTATGATTTTGTCCATGGTGAACTTGCCAAGGGTCATCAGGCCTACTTTGTTTATCCTTTAATAGAAGAATCGGAGAAGATTGATCTAAAGGATGCAGAATCGATGTATCAGCTTTTAGATAAAAAGATATTTCCTCAATATAAAGTTGCATTGATACATTCCAGAATTGATGAAGAGGAAAAACGCAGTGCCATGGAGGCCTTTCAACAGGGCGAAGTTCATATACTGGTAGCCACCAGTGTGGTTGAAGTGGGGGTGGATGTTCCCAATGCAACAGTGATGGTGGTGGAGCATGCTGAACGCTTTGGACTTTCTGCGCTGCATCAGTTAAGAGGAAGAATTGGCCGAGGTGATTTTGCCTCCTATTGTTTTCTTGTATTCGGCTCTAAACTGACCGAAGATGCCAAAGAGCGGCTTCGATGCATGAAGGAAAAATCCAGTGGTTTTGACATAGCTAAAAGGGATCTCGAGATTAGAGGCCCTGGAGATATTACCGGCTTTCGTCAGTCCGGTTTTATGAAATTGCGCCTTGCTCAACTTGGTGAAAATAGAGAAACCATGGAACAAGCCCATGAAGATGTAATGAATATCCTAGAGAATGATGCTGGGTTATTAAATAAAGATAATACAATTTTAAGGGAGCTCTTTACTCGATGCGCTCCCTTCAGTGATGATTTAATCATAAGGGGTTGAACATGAGGATTACCGGTGGAATATATAGGGGAAGAACCATCAAATGCCCTCCGGGGATTATAAGACCAGCCATGGAACGGATGCGGGAATCCATGTTCTCCATTTTAGGCAATATCTCGGACATCGATTTTTTAGATGTATTTTCTGGTTCAGGTTGTATTGCCTTGGAAGCAGCCTCTCGGGGAGCTAAAAGGATTGTACTGGTTGAAAAAGATTTTAAAAAGAAAAAAACTATTATGGAAAATCTATCCATGGCAGAATGCTCCAATCAACTTTTTATGCAACCGGCAGAAAGATATTTTAAGCAACAGGTTGAACAGTTTGATATCATTCACTTAGATCCCCCCTTTCCTCTAAAAAATAAAGAAAAATTCATATTGTCTGTATGGGAAAATCATCAGTTAAAGGAAGATGGGATTTTGATGATACACTACCCTTCTGAAGATAAACTAGAGGAGAATATTGCAGGTTTTCAAAGATACGATCTACGGAAATACGGTAGATCCCATTTAGCCTTTTATAGGGTAAAAGACTAAAAAGTTCTAATTGATAGTGCCCTTAACTTCGATAATTTTATTAAGTTATGGGCAGTTTTTGCTGCTCTTTTATAATCATTAGGAGCTGCTTATCAAATCCCTTAATCATTTTTTACTTTTTATCTTATTTAGTACCCTGGGATTATACAATCTCTATTCTGAAATTCTCCATGAAGTGCAACCCGGAGACACACTTTTTGCTATTGCTATAAAATATAATTTCACCACCGAAACTCTACTTCAATACAATGCTCTTAATGATACTACCCTCTATCCAGGACAGAATCTCAGGATTCCTAATTTTTCAATTCACCAAGTGGAGCCTGGAGAAACACTGTCTTATATTGCTTATAAATACGGAATATCCATTGAAGAATTAAAAGACATTAACAATCTTGAAGATGACACCATTCTAGTAGGACAGGAAATTATTCTTCAAATGGAACAGAACATTCTCCCCGGAAGGGAATATGAGGTTCAACGGGGTGATTCACTCTGGAGTATTGCCAGGAATTTCTCAATAAACATGGATCAGCTACGGGACATAAATAATATCAATAATGATAAAATACTCGAAGGGATGCTTCTAAAATTGCCCTTTAATGCTTCTGCCACCACTCAAAAAGCCCAGGCATTTTTTTGTAAACCATTCTCTGAAAACTTAGAGAAGGGTCCGTGGTTTAACCAGCCACCGGTAAGCCCACTACAGATCGATGAAAATTATAGTGAAACCAGCATCAACAGCATTTCCGAAGATTACCGTTTAAGCCGGCAAGTATTGACTTCTCTAGATCGGGATATCCATCGTGCTGGATTACTAGACAGAGATTTAAGGGGATGGACCATTGTTCTTGACCCGGGCCATGGAGGACTGGATCCGGGAGCTATAGTTGAGACAATTGATGGTATGGGGAATACAGCCTTTGTGGTGGAAGATGAATATTCCTATGATATTGCTGTAAGATTATATAGTCTACTTAAACAGCATGGAGCAGATAGTTATCTCACTATATTAAGTCCAAATCATCATATTCGAAGTACTCCGGATGCATCGTCAACCTTTGTAAATCAAAAAAACGAGGTATATAACTCACCGGATATTACACGTAGACCTCGGGGAGGTCAGGATGGTTTAAGCGATAGATTACAAGTGTTAAATCAATGGATAGACCCAGGACAAGACAAAACTCTTTTTATTAGCCTGCATTGTGATAACACCCCCCAGGGGAATTATGACAGTGCTATACTATATGGGGGTGGTACAACATCGTCCTTTGAAGCCTCAAAAGAATTATCCTTGAGTTTTCTCCCCTTTTTGGGCGGAGATGTAATCACAAAAGAACAGGATCTTGCGGTTTTTCGATCCAATCCGGCATCGGCATCGGTATTGCTAGAGGTAAGAAATATATCTTCCCCGGATAATTCATGGATTTTACGTAAAGAAACCTTGAGAAATCAAGAAGTGGAAAGAATATTCCAAGGAATACTAGATTATAGCAGGAATCACTAGACATTATTAGTGTTTTTCTTTTTTATGTATATAGGGTTTTTACATAACCGTTCAAACATCTTTAAAGGAGATTATTTTGTCTTTGCCAAATCAGGATCAGCTTCATATACCCAGGGGAACAGAAAGCCTTCACCTTGAAGAAGCTTTAAAACATAGAAATATATTAAGAACCATGGAAAATCAAGTCCATAGCTGGGGATATTTACCTTCAAAAACGCCTGTATTGGATTATTATGATAATTATAGTGAATATCTTGCTCCAAAAAGAAAAGAAGAATCCTACCGTCTTATTGATCGAGACGGGGAGTTATTACTTCTCCGCTCAGATATCACCCTATTCCTTGCCAGACAAATAAGTATCAACTTAAAGGATGATCAGCTTCCCTTAAGAACCTATTATGCAGATACCATATTAAGATACCAAAAAAAAGAAGATATCTCTCACAATGAATTCTTTCAAACCGGTTGTGAATTAATAGGGAAAGAAGGCAAAGACGGTGATCTTGAAATACTCTTTCTTCTAAAAGAAATTCTGGATCAATTAAATATACAGGATTACCGGATTCATTTAGGTTCAAAAAGCCTTTTTACAGAGGTGTTTAAAGACCTTGATAAATCACAGAAAAAAGATATCATGGCAGCTCTAATCAATAGAGATCAAGATGCAATGTCAGAGATTCTAGCGTTGAAAGCTAAGGATAAAAAATGGATTTCCTTCATAATTAATTTTTTCTTTTTTATAGGAACCTTGGAGGAATTTAATAATTTCATCAAGGTACAGTCCTCCCATCTGACCGAGGAAAGCCAAAAAGAAATTAACAAGTTAATCCAGCTATGCGATCAAATTAAAGCCCTTGATGCACAGGATGTATTTCGAATAGATCTTTCTGAAATCGGAAATCAAAATTATTATTCCTCCTTGGTCTTTCAATGTTATTTACCTGGAGCTGACAGTGCTATTGCTTCTGGTGGAAGATATGACGGTTTGATCAGTTGTAAAGGTAAACCTATTTCTTCGGTAGGTTTTTCATTGCTCCTAAGGAAAATAGAAGCATTATTACCCACTGAAGAAAGACCAGAACCACTAATAATCAATGAAAGTAATTCTTTTTCTCAGAGATTAAAAGAAGCCAGAATATTACGAAAGGAAGGTAAGGCTGTAATTCTATGATAGATAAACAGGAACCATTAAGCATAGCATTGCCCAAGGGAAGACTCTTTGAACAAGTTCAGGAACATTTTTCTGAACGTGGTATAAAATTTAATTTTGAGAAAAGAAAATTGATCGCTGTGGATCAGAGTAACTCCTATAAGTTTTATTTAGTTAAAAATAGCGATCTTCCTATATATGTTCATCATGGAATTGCTGGTCTAGGAATCTGCGGGGATGATGTGATCTATGAATCTGAAAGGGAGTTCTTTCGATTGCTGGATTTTGACTTCGGAGGGACACGACTTAGCCTGGCTGGTCCAACAGATGCTCCCTGGCCTAGCGATAGTGATAATATTGCCATTGCAACCTCCTATACAACCATGGTAAGGGATCATTTTCACAGTAAGGGTATGCCTGTAGATATCATTAAGTTAAAGGGCAGCGTAGAATTAGCTCCAGCCCTTGGGTTAAGTCAATATATAGTAGACCTGGTTGAAACAGGTAGTACATTAAAAGCCAATGGATTAGAAGTCAAAGAAGATCTATTTAATGTAAAGGTACGTATGGTATCAAATAAGGCTTATTATAAATTAAATTATCACAGAATATCCAAACTTCTGAATATTCTTAAGGGGGCTTGATGTCAGGAATAAGTAAAGAACGTAGGACAAAGGAAACACAAATTTCAATTGAAATAGACCTTTTAAAAGAAGCCGAAGTTCAAATAGCAACAGGTCTGCCATTTATGGATCATATGCTTCACGCAATGGCCTTTCATGGTGATTTTTCTCTGAAAATAAAGGCTGCTGGAGATATTGATGTGGACCCACACCATTTAGTTGAAGATCTTGGAATTGTTTTAGGGTCCGCGCTTAATGATTATTTCAAAAAGATCGGAGCTGTTTCCAGGTACGCGCAAAGTATTATTCCCATGGATGATGCTCTTTCAGAAATAATCATTGATGTCTGTAACCGTCCTTTTTTAATTTATCAAGTATACTTCCCCCAAGATAGATCGGGAAATTTTGACATGTGGCTTTTAAAGGAATTTTTTCAAGGCCTGGCCAATGAAGCAAAAATAAATCTACATTGCAGAAGTCATTACGGAGAGAATGCACACCATATAGCTGAGGCTATGTTTAAAGCCCTGGGAAAATCATTAAAAGAATCTTATAAACCCATTAAAAAAGAATCTGGCCAAATGTCGACTAAAGGTGTATTATAAACGTTATTAGTTAAGCGAATGATAAACGAGATGAAAAATAATGTAATGGATTTTATCCCTGAAGATGGCTTTTATAAAATCCAAATTGACAGAAGAGATGATCTCACCCCTCAAGAGCGTATTAAACTTATACGGCGTGGAAATGAATTATTTAATCAGGGAAATTATGAGCTTGCACATAGACTTTTTTTAACTCTTCATTATAGTGATGGTATAATTCGATTGGGTGATCATTATTATAAAGAAGGAAATGCCTTAAAAGCCTTGGAAATGTATAAATTAGCACCTGATCAAGGTAGAATTGATCAAATGATTCGGCAAATGTTACCTATAATACATCAGTGGATAAATGAATAAAGTTTAAGGAAAAAGCATTGGAAAATTTAGAATTAAAGACAAATACCATGGAAGAAGAAAATCATGAACAAGTTCAAAACCAGATCTCAGAATTATCTCAAAGGGGATATCAACTTCTTCGTGAATCATTAAGTGATAGAGCAATTTCTTGCTTCAGAGAAATTCTAGAAATCGAAGATGATAATAATTATGCTCTTGTTGGACTTGGTGACGCATATAGAAAAAAAAGACGCTTTAGAGACGCAGTACATTATTATGAAAAATGTCTTCAATACCATCGTGGAAATAACTATGCATTATTTGGACTTGCAGACTGTTATAAGGCAATGAAACAATATAATAGAGCCATCGATATATGGGAAGAATATCTACATCATGACGATAAAAATATTACTGTTTTAACTAGAATTGCAGATGCCTATCGAAAGGTAAGAAACTTTGAACGATCGAGAGACCTTTATCAAAAGGTCCTTGAAATGGAAAACTGTAACTCCTATGCCATCATCGGATTGGGTCATCTTTTTTATGATTTTATAGAATATAAAGAAGCCCTTACCTATTGGCAAAAGATGCTAGATTTGAAACAGAATAAAGTAGATATACGTGTTTTAACATCCCTTGGAAATTGTCATAGGAAAATGAAAACTTTCGATAAGGGAGTTCCCTATTTTCAAGAAGCACTGGATATGCAGCCAAATAATTTTTATGCTCTTTTTGGACTGGCCGATTGTTATAGAGGTATGAATCAACAAAGTAAATCCTTGATCTATTGGAACAAAATATTAGACCAGGATAATAAAAATAAGGTGATATTAACCAGAGCCGGTGATGCTTATAGACATATGGGAGATATAAACCATGCTGAGGATTATTACCAAAAGGCTTTAAATATAGAATACGATCATTATGCTGTTTTAGGTTTAGCATTAATAAATAAAAATAAGACTAATTATAGAGAAGCACTGAGTTCTCTTAATCAGCTTATTAGAAATGATCCTAAAAATTATCGCTTTTATATTGAAAGTGCATCCTGTCTTGAATCACTGGGAGAAACGGAAGAAGCAAAGGAAATCCTAATGGATTTCTTGAAATCCGGTAATAGAAACAGCTATGTGTCAGAAATGTTAAAACGATTAAGAAATTAAAGATACTCTTCCAGGGGATTAATTAATATCAATAGTCCTTGTTCCTCCTGACGTTTCAGTTCCTCAAGAAAACGTCTTGTAATGTTGTGAACATCTGATTTCCGGACTTGACCAATTATGGTTATTTCAGAAAGTATCATTTCCTGTCGACGTTGAGATAGATTAGAAAGTATTTTATCTTGTACTTCCTGATCTTTCAACTTTAATAACAATGCAATATCCTTCTCTGAAAAGCTCTGTAATAATTTCTGAAGATCCTTTTCACGTAAGCGGAAAATTAAATCCATGGTCAATAATTTTTCCCTGACTTCTTCGGTTAGTTGTTCATCATTTACGCTAAGATCCTTTAATATGTTATCTTCTGAAGTAGCATCCATATGTTTTAAGATATCGGCAAGTACAGATTTACCATCCCATTCTTGGCTTTCCCATTTACCTTGATGATTCAATTTTTTCTTTAGTGTTTCGGAAGTTATTTCTAGAACCATTGGATCTATTTTTTCCATTCGTCCTAATCTTTTTATTAACTCTAACTGCACATCCTTTGTTTGAGCCTTTAATAATTCTGCGGCTCTTTGTTTCTTGAGCTGAGGTAATAAAAAGGATAAAACCACCGGTGATTCATCCTTTAGCAGGTGCAATAGTTGTGGAAGCTCCACATCATCAAGGAATGAAAAAGGCCCAGAGAATTTCTCTGGTTGGGCCTTTTTTAGTAATTCCTTAGCTTTATCCTTTCCCAAAGTTTGTTCAAGTATATCCTGTGCGGAATTAAAACTATCCTGAGGAAGTCTGGGTTCCGTTTCCAACCGAACACCAAATTCTTGAAGAATATCTCTAGCTTCATCCTTTTGGATTTCCTTGATAAAAGCCATTTCTTCACAAATCTGTTGTATTTCTTGCTCAGGAAGATGAGAAAATACCTGGGTGGCCTGCTCTTTACCTATAAGTAATACAAACTTTGCAACACGACGGAGTCTGTTTTCTTGGGTAATTTTTTCAAAGGCAGGATCTTCTTTAGACTGATCCATAGATTGTATACGTTTGTACTGCTCAATTGGATTATTACTAAAAGCCATGGAATATTCTATGCTCAATATAAAATCTGGTCAATGATTAAAGAGTACCTGCACCTTGACGAAGGATAGTGATTTCATCTTCTCTTAAATCTATAACAGTTGAAAGTTCTCTATGTAATGATTCTCCCGTATCAATGATCATATCCAAACCGGAAATATCCTCAAGTTCCCAACCATATTCAAAAAGATTTTCTGTTGCAAAAGACTCATTCCACCAATCCTTATTAGTCATTTGCCGAGATGCCGTTATTACAAATAAGGGAGTATCATGGACACTTAAGATAGCTTGTGGAATGGGGTGGCTTGAGATTCTTATTCCTATTTCGACTCGTTTCATATTGATTTGTTTTTCAATATGTTTTTTTGCCGGAAGTAAAAAGACATAGGGGCCCGGGATCAATCTTTTAATCAATTTAAAATGTATATTACTTAATTTTGCAATTTCCTCAATCTGTTTAATATTTCCGCATAAAACAGACATTGTAAAATCCTTTAACCCACCCTTTAATTTTCTCAGTTTATCTATTCCAACTTTAGAC
>JAQICO010000439.1 GCA_027858495.1 Spirochaetaceae bacterium | reverse complement strand
GCTGCTATTCTTGATCCATATATTGCTATGGAAAAATTGTTTCGGAGCTTTCCAAGTTATTATTATTCATTATGGCAGGGAATGAAAGCAGGAGATAATTCCTATTCCCTTTATAATATTCAAGGGGTACTTGAAAAGACCATAATATTGAATACCGCATCACCCTTTTCTAGAGAATCCAGAGAAGAATTAGGTCGATTAATGGGTTTAAGTCAGGCGGAAAGTGAGATTCTACTAATTGGTCCAGAGATTGATGAAATAGCGTATAAATTTCTTGAATCTGGAGATACTCGAACATTAGATTCGGCGCTATTGATGTTATCGCTACCGAATAATGAATATACCGATGCAACCATAAATATGTTTTTATTTCTTTTAGAGCAAACCCCTTCTGTAAAAGAATACCTGTATAGCGCTGCTGCTATTAATGAAACGATGGATATTCGCCTGAGCAATCTTATTAACTATTAGGAACGATTGACCTGGAAGAAAAGTGAGAATGAATTTATTACATGAGTTTTAAGGTCCCTTGGGGATTAATAGAATTTTTTTAGAATTCCTGGAATCATAATAAACGATGCGAAAAAAGATCCTAAGATACCCCAAAAGGTAATTAAGGCTAATGTGTTTGGAAAATTTTGCTCCCTAAAAAACAGAATGGAAAGAGGAAGAGACGCTAAAAGAGTTGTAAGAGTTGTTTTTAAAAGAGCCATAGATCTGTGCTTTATTGAATTTAGTATTATTTGGTTTTTCCTGTATATATTTTTTTCTGAATTTATTGAAGAAACACCTTCGCATAGAAGTATGGAATTATTTACAGAGATTCCGCTTAGTAATATGAGCCCTACAATAACCGAGGATGTTAATGGTATATTGAAAATAAAAAGAAACAGCAGGGGGAACATAAAAGTTGAGGGCAATATTGAAATAACGATTATTGGTATTCTATAGGATTCCGTTATGGATGCTAATAATATGTAAAAAAAGACCAATGCCAATAATAGTATAAGCATAATTTGATTCAATCGGTCTTTTTCTTCAATTATGGCTCTATCAATTTCAAAAAAGTATCCTTCTGGTAGAGTTATAGATTCCAGAATAGTTTGAACATCAACTATCGTCTTGTCTAAATCCTTTTTAGACGCAACAAAGGAAAATGAATAGGATCTTTGGTTATTTCGGTGGATTATTGATGATGGCTCCCCCTCCCAGGATTTAGTTGCAAGACTGTAAAAGGGAATTGGTTGGCCTGTTATAGGTACAGGAATCGATTCTATAGATTCTACTGATGTTAATAGTCTTTCAGGAGCCATTATCCTAAGGTCTATTTCCCTTCCCTGTGAGGGGATTTTTATTGCCACGGGACCTTGAATAAACCATTTCATAAGATTTCCGACTTGTGAAGCGTTCATGGAGTATTGCTCTAAATTATCATTATCGTAGGTATAGACCAAGGATGGGGGATTTTCCTTGAAATGCAATACTCCTTTATTAACCCATTCTTCTTCTTGAAACCGCTTGATTGTATTTCTACAGATTTCTTGTAATTGGAAAACATCATTGCCCGATAGATGAACCTCGATTGGAAATCCTTTGGATACCATATCTTCGCTAAAATATAATTGCCCATGGGTTAAGAGGTCCGAATTGTTTTCAAAAAAGTCAAGAACCTTTGCTTTACTGATCTCTTTAGAATCGTATCTAATCGAACATTGAGCGCTGCCTCTATTGGCTTTACTTTGCCATATGGTTACCCAAGGAATATCTCCAAGTCTTTCCTGCCAATCGGTGATTTCTTTATCTATTGCTGAAGGTGAGTATCCACTGGGGAATTCAATATGCATAAAAACCGTATCCATTTGACTTTCCCGGGTAAAATCCTTTTGAATGAATATTAAAAGGACTACCGTCAGTATTAGAATCAACCCATGAAGAATGATTGAAAGATTTACTCCTTTTAAAAATATAATGGATAATCTTTGGAGAGCCGATTCTATTCGATGGGCGTGTTGATGTCTATCTTTATTTTCTACTTTAAAAAAGGGTGGAATAAAAACCAGGTTTATAATTAATGTAATTAGTGACAATAGAGCAATGGAAATGGAGATTTCTTTTATTCCAGGAATAAAACTATGCATGAAAAATAATGGTACTAACACAATGATAGTCGTAAGAGTTGAACCGATTAAGGGTTTCACCACAGTATTAATGGGTTGATGATATTGCTTTTCAAAATGATTTGTTAAGACGATTCCCGTATCTACCAATAAACCAATGCCCACCGCCAGGCCTGACAAGACATATTGATCTATCGTGATATTTAAAAAAGAGAGTGCTGCCAGAGTAAAAAAAAGTATAATAGGAATAAAAAGAGGTATAAGCAAACGTTGTTTTGCAGACCCCAAAAAAATGAGAGTCAAAAGAACTAGAATTATTTCAATTATCAGAATAAAAAAGAGATTTCGAATATTCTTTCTTATTTCATCTCCTTGATTAATAATGGTTTCAAAAAAATAACCCCTTTGTTGAAGATCATTTAACACATTCTCAATGTCTTTGGATAGATTTATTAAATTACCCTTTCCTGAGCTATAAATATACAATATAACTCTTTCTTCTTTATTCACTCGACTGATGGAGTCAATTTCTCGCAATCCGTATTCTACAGATGCTAAATTTTGTAGTGGTACTGAGTTTCCATTAATATTAACTGGAAGATTTCTTAAAGATTCGATGGTGTTTAGTTGAGAGTTAAAGACGATGGTATATTCTTCGTTTCCCCGGTCTATTCTCCCAAGGGGTTGATAAAGGTGATATTCCTGGATAAATGAGGCAATTTGATTAATACTCATGTTCCATTGGGCCGCCTTCAAAGGATCTAGCCGTATATGAATTTCTTTCATCCCTCCGCCAGAAATTTCTATTAGACCGGAATCTTCCATTTGTTCGAATCGTGGTTTTATTTCTCTTTCTATATGATTTCTTAGGGTTACCAGATCC
>JAQICO010000271.1 GCA_027858495.1 Spirochaetaceae bacterium | reverse complement strand
AAGCACATCTGTTATCCTGCGTTTTTGCAGTTCTTCCGGGAACCTACAAGCTGTTCTGCTTGGCTGATGTGGGTGGTTCTTACAGCGCAAACGGTTCTATTGTCGCCGGAGCAAGGGTGACTCCGGCCTGGGAAAGTTTTTTCTGTGTACCCATCTCCCCGTTGGAGGGGAGAGCTATCAAAAATTAATCCCCAGATTCAACCCCGGTTCAAAAAGGAAGTAGTTTGGCCAATCCTTTTCCATGGCCGCAAAATCTTCGGGAACATTGGTGTTGATAGGCCAGTAGGTGCAGGCCATGGAGGGTTCGATGAAGAAGCGGTCCTCCAGGAGATTGAAATGATAGCCCAGACGCAGACTGGTAAAGAGTTGGAATCCTGCATCGATCAAGTCTCCCTGCTGGTCCACATAGCGGCGGTACATAGGAGTTACATGGATGGTACTGAAGAACCCCTTCCAATAAAAATGCTGGTAGGCCAGCCCCACCCCGAATTCCCGGATAAATCCCGGATAGGCATAATCAGGATCATCGAAGTGATCACCATAGGGAATTCCCAGGGGATAATCGAACCTCCAGGTAATGGCCTCAACTATCAGTACATCCTTTTCGGTTAAATGATAACCCAGGTTCAACTGGTAGAAATCCGGGGCAGGGTCGGTAAAGATATTAAAGAGCACAAAAGCTGAGGTGCTGATAAAGAACTGAGATTCTCCTTCTTCCTTTTCCTGTCCGAAAACTCCGCTGAGCGATAATAGCATTAAGCCTGGTATAATCCATTTTTTTAGTTTCATTTTATGGTTCTCCTTTTACTATGAATAACATCAGGATAACCACATGGAAGGAAGGATGCATTGACTTAAGTTAAGAAAGATCTACATTGCCGACCGGCCGGGAGTTTTTCTTTGAGAGATTCTTTTACGTATACGGCTGAGGGATTCAGGTTTGATTCCCAGAAAACTTGCCAGCTGGTACTGGGGTACCCGCTGTAAAAGACCGGGACGATGTTCCACCAGATCAAGATAGCGTTGTTCCGGCGTAAGGGTCTTGTATTTATTAAAGGATGTCCGTTCTTCGGCCATCCACTTATCTGACAACACCCGGCAGAGTCTTTCGAAACTAGGATACTTCTCCAGATTTTCCTCGGCCTGCTCTTCAGTGGAAACCACCAGAATAGAGGTTTCCAGACAATCCAGATACTGGTCAGAGGGTTCTCCGGTGATGGTACAGGGGGGAGCAATGGGATCGTATTCCTGATAGAACTGGGTGATCCGTTCTTCACCATCGATCAGGGAATAACTACGGACCAGCCCCTGGAGCACAAAATAGGATGTAGAAGTAGTTTCTCCGGCCCGAAGAAGATATTCACCCTTCTTGTATTCCCGGATTAAATCCAATTCGGCTAAAGCCCGGGCTTCTTCTTCTGTAAGATCGATAAATCGAGAGAGAAAATGAAAAAGCCTACTGATCATGGGGTTTGCCATAACTATACTATAGCAGGGAGTTTTAGGAATTGTCCAGAATGGTTGACCCTTTACAGATTTATTGCCCACTGAGAGGGGAACCAGGGGCTCTAAAGTCTCCAGAACCCTGCTTAGAATCATCAGCTTATTGTTAAAGTCATGGGCTATTGGCTATGAGAGTGAACATTATGTTTTCCTAGTTTTTACCAAAGTCCTTTATATAGGATCTTAATCCATCAATGCTTAGGGGTTTAGAAAAGAAATATCCCTGAATAATATGGCAGCCATTCTCCTCTAAAAATTCCAGTTGCTCCTTAGTCTCAACCCCCTCAGCAACCACAGAGTAATTTAGGCTTTCTGCCATTCTAATTATGGTTTGACAAATCACTGCATCATTTTGGTCTTGTGGGATATCTTGAATAAAGGATTTATCAATTTTTAACTCCGATAATGCAAACTTCTTTAAATAACTTAAAGATGAATAGCCTGTACCAAAATCATCCATGGATAATGCATAACCCAGGGAATTGAATTTCTCAATTATGGTAAATGAGTTTTCAATATCTTTAACCGATGTTCCTTCTGTAATTTCAAACACCAGTTTTGATTTTTCAAAGCCAATTTGGTCGACAAGCTCTGCGATGGTATTAAATAAATTCTCATCGTTAAATTGCCGTGTAGATAGATTAATGGAAAGTTTAATTTCAGGGTGACCAGATTTATGAATTTGTTGAATATCGGACATTGCTTTCTCTATAATCCACCGACCAAGGGGGATAATCAGGTTTGTTTCTTCTGCAATGGGAATAAATAAGTCTGGACGCATTAATTTTCCATCCAGTTCCCAACGAATGAGTGCTTCTACACCGTATATTCTTTGTGATTTAGTATCTATTTTGGGCTGATATTGTAGA
>JAQICO010000231.1 GCA_027858495.1 Spirochaetaceae bacterium | reverse complement strand
GATATGGCCAGAGCTAAAGATCTTAGTGTAGCTGTGATGGATTTTTACCATTGGGCCATGGCGGCGGAATGGCTTATAAGACTCTGCCAGAGCCTGAAAATAGAGCCGGTTGATTTGATGAAAAATTACAGTATGTTCAAAAAACAAGGGCAAGATCCCTGGGCTTTTTTATCCCAGGAGATTTTGGTTAAGCCGGAACTCTTACCCATGGCTGAATTGATCCGCCTCTATGAGACCTTTCAGCAGATTCAAAGAACCGAGACTCCACTGGACTCCCCCAATATATTGGCTGGTTCAGAATTATTAAAACTGCATTTCAGCCCCGAAGCCCTGGAAGATCTATTTGAACTGTCCGACCAGTCCTTTCTCCAGGCCTATGAGCCCATGGAACAATGCTGGGTGATCTATGAAGATGATCAGGGAATTTCCTGGGAGGCCTTAAACGAAAAAGCTTTCCGATGCCTTGAGGCTATCAAAGCTGGAACTGCCCAGGAAGACATAGATCCGGGAGAGGATTTTTCCCTGGAAGAACTATTGGCCTACGGTAGAGATCAGGGATTTATAAGAGAGGGATAGGCGATTCCGCTCTTTTGTTATCCTTGAAAAATCATCCCATGGCCATAACAAATCTAATAGATGGAATCCCCTGAACTATTGATGGCCACCACCACTGGAAAATCTTCCACTTGAAGACGGTAGATGGCCTCGGGTCCTAAATCTTCATAGGCCAATAATTCCACCGACTTTATCGCCTGAGCATAAAGAGCCCCGCAGCCGCCGTAGGCATAGAAGTACACAGCTCCATTATCAATAACAGATTGTCTTACCTCATTGGATCTGGGGCCCTTGCCAATCATACCTTTAAGCCCACGGTCCAATAACCTTGGAGCAAAGGGATCCATCCGGTAGGCCGTGGTTGGACCGGCCGAACCGATGACATCTCCAGGCTGAGTTGGGGCCGGTCCCATGTAATAAATCACCTCTCCCTGCAGGGAAAGAGGAAGTTCTTCTCCCCGGTTCAGGGTTTCACAGAGTCGAAGATGGGCCTGGTCTCGTCCTACCAGCATGGGTCCTTGAAGAAGTACTTCCTCTCCGGCCTGCAGATTTTGGATATCCTGTTGTTTAAGGGGCAATTGTATCTTCTTCATCGGCTTTTTTCACACTTTCTATCGGCCCAGCAGTTTACAGAAACCGCCACAGGCAGTCCGGCAATATGGGTGGGATAGCTGGCGATCTTGACTCCCAGGGCGGTTACATCTCCACCTAGTCCTCCACCTCCGATTCCAAGGTCGTTTACACTATCCAGCATGTCTTGTTCCAGCTGGGCGTACCAGGGATCGGGATGTTTTTCCTGGAGATCTCTGAATAGAGCCTGCTTGGATAGTTTTGCCGCATAATCCATGGTTCCACCTATGCCTACCCCAAGTACCACGGGGGGACAGGGAGATCCTCCGGTCTCGAACATGGTCCGAACCACCACATCGATTACACCTTGACGGCCTTCGGTGGGTTTTAACATATATAATCTGGAACAATTTTCACTGCCAAAACCCTTCAGCAGAAAACGGATGGTTAATTTGTCACCGGGAACCATGGAATGATGAATCACTGGAGGTAGATTATTTCCGGTGTTTTTTCTATCTTTCAATGGGTCCTTCACCACGGATTTCCTAAAGAATCCCTGCTCATAGGCCTTTTCCACCGAACTATGTAGAGCGGGAGTAATCCCCCCTTCAACCCGGCAGTCCTCTCCTTGATCGACAAAAATCAGAACCATTCCTGTGTCCTGGCAAAAGGGCATTCCCTTATCCTTGGCGATTATTAGATTCTCCCGGCAGCGGTTAAGAACCTGACTTGCCCGGCCTGTTTCCATGGAAATAGCCTTATCCAGGGCATCCTTAATATCCGAAGGAAGTTCTATTCCCGCTTTAATAATAAGAGGAATAAGAGCCTCTTCCACCTGATTCTTCTTTATTATTTTCATTTTTTACGTCCTGTGATTTATTTAAATATTCTAGGTTCTCAATGTAGCAAGTCAGATAGCAGGAGTCAATAATGAGATTTTAATGGATCCAATTTCTCACATAGTTTTTTAACCACTGGATTAATAAGAACCGATTTCCTCTCGCAGAGCCTGCCATTGACGTTTTAATTCAAAGACATATCCGTAGATCAATTCACGATCCTCATTAGAGCTAAGAGCTTTTTCTAAATCAGATGCGGTATGACAGAGCTGCACAGCACCGGCATTTCCGGCCATTCCCTTGACTCTATGAGCCACCATGATCAACTCATCGTAGGTTCCCTGGGGCAGCAGGTTTTCTAATTCTCCCATGGCTATGCTCGTCTGATCCATAAAAAGAGTTACCATCTCGTCCATGGATTCTTCCGAACCTACCATATGTAATAATCTTCGACGATCCATAAGGACATCCAATGGTTCCTCTGGGTCTGAGAGATTTTTATCCTTCAGATAGATCATAAGCTTTTCTCTAAGACCGGCCATATTCACAGGTTTCGCTATATAATCATCCATTCCCGAATCGAGACATTTTTGCCTGTCCGAAGATAGTGCATTGGCCGTCAAGGCTACCACAGGAATGGAAGCGACCTCGCCTTTAAATAATCGTAAAAGCCCCGTCGTTTTATAACCATCCAACAAGGGCATATGACAATCCATCAATACCAGATCAAAATGTTTAGTCGTGGAATCTCTTAATAGATCCAAAACCTCATAACCATTTTCAGCAAGTTCATAGCTGCATCCCATCTTGTTCAACATGGCCATAACCACTCGCTGATTAAACTTATTATCTTCGGCGATTAATATATGTGCAGAAAGATTCTTTCCTTGGGAATCGCCTGAATCACCCAACAAAGCGGCGGTATTTTTTCCCGATAAAATGGATATGATACGGCTTGGCAGAAGGGGTTTCAGTAGTAGCAAATCAGCGCCCGCCTTTAAAAAATCATCCTGTTGTTTCATTTCTGCGACATTGAGCTGCATGATGATTTTCCAGTTTTTATGGTCTTCTCTAAGAGACTTAACCAAATCTTCTGCAGTCATATCGGGCAGATGATCTGCAAGAATAAGAAAATATTCTCCATTCGATATAGATAGATTTATTACTTCCAGAGCCCTTTGTACAAAATGTATTTCCAATTCCCAAAGTTCTGCATAACGTTTTATAATGGAACATTGCAAATGAGATGCACCGGCAATTATTATTATGGGATTTCTCTGCTTTATCTCATTGAGTTGTAAGTCCCAGGAACTGTCGGGAAGGTATTCAAGTTCTAAAGAAAAGAAAAAATCCGTACCTTGGCCTTCTTGGCTGTTAAGCTGTAGATCACCTCCCATCATCTCAATCAATTGCCGAGAAATGGTTAATCCCAGACCGGAGCCGCCATAAATCCTGGTGGTGGAAATATCCCCCTGCATGAAATTGTCAAAGATACGTTTCTGATTTTCCTTAGATATGCCAATGCCCGTATCCAAGAAATTAAAGGTATATCGCCCCCGTTTCTCCGACATTTTTTCCCATTGGATATCCAGCATTACATGGCCCTTTGGGGTGAACTTGATGGCATTCCCAAGTATATTGGTCAATATCTGACGTATTTTTTCTTCGTCACCCCAAACCTGCTTTGGGGCACTCTGGTCAAAGCTGTAAAAAAGATCCAGACCTTGATCTTCTGCTCTGCCTTGAAGCATCTGAATGATCTCTTCGCTAACAAGCATAAGATCAAAGGGTCTCGATTCCAATTCTACTGGCTGAGAATCAATTCTTGAAAAATCTAATATATCATTAATTATAGATAACAATGACTGGGAAGATTGAAAGATTACCTGGGCATATTCCCTTTGTGTATCGTTTAACGGACCTTCTAAAAGCATTTCAGCCATACCGGTTACCCCATTAATGGGGGTTCGAATTTCATGGGACATATTGGCCAGGAAGGTGGATTTAGCCCGGTTGGCTATTTCAGATTCCCTTTGGGCTCTTTCCAACTCAAGAGTCCGTTGATGAACCAATAAATTTAAAGAATCTTCGGTTTGTTTTTTCTCACTCACATCGATGATTAGAGAGGAAAACCAATGTGGTCTTCCCTGTTTATCTGTTTTGATGATTCTGCCAATAAGTAAAACCCATTTGTATGTTCCGTTACTTTCCAGCATGGAAAACTCTTTATGTAAATCCTGAATGTCCCCTTCACGTAGACCTTCCAAACTATATTCAAGGGCTCTGCGTTCTTTAGGATGAACCAAATCAAGCCAAAACAATCCGTTTATATTTTTCTCCTGATCCCGATAACCTAATATTTTATAAAAATTATCGTTAACAAACCATTGATCCTGAGTGATATTCCATTCCACTAAGCCTAGATTAGCACCATGAACAACCAATTCCAGACGGCTCTGAACTCCTTGCAGTAGCTGTCTCAGGTTTTTTTCATTTGTAAAAGCCCGATTTTGACGTTGCGAAATAGCATAGCTTTGAAAAAATAGAAACGCCAAGACCCCTAGTTCCCGAATGTAATCTACCTGCCAGAATAGGATTTCCCTATTGATAAAGATATCCAAAAACAGGGTGATAAAATAAAGAATAAATCCGATTATCACTGGCCAAGCATCTTCCCTCTGATGTCGGATCGCCAGGATTAACACATAAAAGCTGTAAATGACTGCCAAAAGTACAAAGGGAATAAATAATTCCATGGCATAGGTAGAAACCCATTTTAAAGGCAAGATGAAGGCTGTAGCGAGAAAAAACAAAGAAGCAGCTTGGGATATACGAAGAGGAATTTTCCTCTGTTCGCTTGGGAAAAAAGCACTGATATAACTTACGAACAATCCTGAAATAGGATATATGGCCAATCGTTGAAAACGATCAAAAAAGGCCATGTTAAGCTGGGGAAAACTAATAAATATAAATTGTGTATTGATAAAATAGGCTTTTAAAAGAAGGGTCAGGCAGAAAAACGCAAAAAATAACACGTGGGGCTGCTTTTTCCTTTGCAGGGCAATCAAAAAATGAAAGAGGGTTAAAGCAAAAATAAGGCCCATGCCAAAGGAATAATCCGCTAATGTTCTATGCTGAAAACTACTCATTAAATCTGTTCTAGCAATGGAGAGTGCATTAATACCATTTCGACGATAATTAGGATTGCTTACATGAAAAATCAATTCAAGCTGTTCTCCTGGATCTGTTATCGTAATAATTTTGGGATAACGTAAAGAGGGCCTGCTTTGTTGATATACTATATTTGGATCGCCCTGCTGATCTACCAATTTGCCATTTGCAAAGAGGGTAAAACAGCTATATATCTGACCATATCTCAGACTGATTGATTCTGTCTCGGCAGGCAGGGTCAAAATCAGCCGATAGCTGGCACTACCATAGGTATTATGCAGATTACGCCAATTGCTGGTTGTGACAATATATTCTTCAGCCTCTTGGTGCCCCGTCTGAATAAACTCATCCCAGAAGAATTCCCATTCCCCCTCGATATCCACAATGCCTTGTTCGAAAAGTTCCTGGGAGATAGAAACCCGCCCTTTATCCGCATAAACAGATTTATGGCTCAGCATATCGGCACAGGAGGTAAAGAATAGACAAAGAAAAAGGAGTATCAGTATTCTTAAATGCATTATTAATAGTTTGATTATATTTGCCC
>JAQICO010000151.1 GCA_027858495.1 Spirochaetaceae bacterium | reverse complement strand
TTGCAGAAGTGCCTTTTGAGAATTATAGGGGATAACTAATATTTCCTCGCAAGCGGCTTCCACCCCCCCACTAAAAGCTGCGAGTCTCGCTTTTAACCCCTGCTTGCGCAAACCGCCCGGCTCTCTTTGATTCCCCGAAAGGCGGCCCACGATATCAGGGAATACCATTATCCTTGGTAAGACCTGCCCATTGAATTATGAACAATCCCGTCTTACACTAGGGTTATGAAAGATTCAGCAAATAAAATCCCTCAAATGTGGGCAATGGTAACCCTGGGACAGGGCGGCTACGATCAACTCCAGCCCCAAAGAATGAACATACCGAAACCTAACACCAATGAGCTATTGATTAAAGTATTGGCTGCAGGCATGAACAATACTGAAATCAATACCCGGCTGGGCTGGTACTCCGATTCAATAAAGGATGGAACCAATCAGCTGCAGGAAGAAACCCAGCAGGAGAGTCAGCGGGAAGATGGTGGCTGGGGGAATGCCACGCCCTTTCCCTTTATTCAGGGCACCGACTGCTGTGGAATGGTGATTCAATCGGGCTCAAAAAAATATGACCAGCTGTTAAATCAAAGGGTTATTCTGCGCCCCTGCATGATCAGTCAAACACAGGAGGGTTATACTCCCTGGTTGGGCTCCGACTGCAACGGTGCCTTTGCTCAATATGTAAAAGTCCCCGCCACTGAGGTATTCCCCATCCAAACGGATTGGAGCGATGCAGAACTGGCCAGCATTCCCTGTGCCTATGGGACCGCTGAAAACTTACTCATTCTTTCTGGTCTGCAGAAGGGTCAGCGTATAGTCATAACTGGAGCCTCTGGAGGGGTGGGCTCAGCGGCTGTTCAATTAGCCAAACTCCGGGGTTGCCAAGTATATGGTGTTTGCAGCAGCCCCAAGGCACAAGCCTTGGAAGATCTTGGAGCTGTGGCAGTGTCTCGTGAGCGGCCAATATTGGAACAGTTAGATAAGGAATCTGTTGACGTAGTATTAGACATGGTGGGAGGTGATGCATTTCCACAGCTTTTAGACGTCTTAAAACGCCGCGGCCGATATGTCAGCTCCGGAGCTATTGGGGGGCCCATTGTTCAGCTGGATTTAAGAAAACTTTATTTAAAGGATATACAGCTACTGGGAGCTACTGCATGGCATGAAGATGTCTTTCCCAATTTGATAAGCTATATTGAAGGGGGAAAAATTAAACCCTTGGTTTGGAAGACCCTGGCCATGGAAGATATGGTGGAAGCTCAAAGGGAATTCTTGAAGAAAAATCATATTGGAAAAATGGTTCTAATACCACCAGACCTTTAAATCATATACCGCCGAACCTATAAAAACTATCTCTACAAATATGTCTAGGCTATTTAACCTTTAATTCGTCTTCTCCAAGATATCGATGAACATCCTGGAAGGATGCCGTAATTGGGCCACTGACCAATACTGGAGGAGATTTAATATCCTCGGCATTTAACAAATTTACCAAACGCTGCAGCGACGATAAAATCATATTCTGTTCCCAATCGTTAAGTCCGTTAAACAGTTGGCTGAACTGCTCCTGAAGCATGGAGGGATTACTTTTTAAAACGTCGAGGGCTTTATTGCTTAGTTGCACAGTGACCATTCGTTTATCCTCTTGGCTACGAATCCGTTGGGCAAATCCCTGCTGTTCCAGGCGATCTAAAATACTGGTGACGGTAGCCTGGGAAAGGCTTACACTGCGGGAAATCTCTGAGATTGGCGATTGGGGTTTTTTTTGAATTTCCTTTAAAACCAGTAGCTGAGGTCCTGTAAGCCCGTAGGTCTTGGTCAACTTCTTTGAATGAAGGTCTATTGCTCTAATGATTTGCCTTAGAGTTGAAACTACCTGATCTGATGAATCCTGCTTTTCCATGGTTCCTCAATAGATTTATACAAAAGATATGTAAACAAAATAGTAACCTAAGGTATCATTTCAACAAGATCATGTAAAGGATTATTTACAACGCTAATCATTTGCACCATAACGTATATATTGCTTTATGATCAAATTACTTGGGCTAAATCAGGTTAAACTCCATTCACTTACATCGAACAGGTATTATTAGAGACTCTTTCCTTTGACTTTATTCAATAATTTAATTAGTATTCTAAGTAACTAACTTAAAAAAGGAAGAAAATTATGAAATTAACGAAACTCATTCTATTATGTGTTGTTGTGCTTTCCATGGGATTTTTTGTATCTTGTGATCAAACCGAAGAAGTACAAACCATAATGTTTGGAGATGCTTCATGGGACAGTGTGCAAGTACATAATAGAATCACAGGCTTTATTATTGAAAACGGGATTGGTGGTTATAAAGTGGATTATACTCCAGGAGATACTCTACCTATCGCCAATGGATTAACCCAGGGTGACATCAATGTTTTTATGGAATCCTGGCATTCAAATTGGCCAGAGGTTTACGCAAAAGGAATTGCTGACGGAACCATAGTTGATCTAGGAAAAAACCTCCCCGATGCACCCCAGGGCTGGTATATACCTCGATATCTGGTTGAAGGAGACGATGCACAGGCTCCTGGCTTAAAAAGCATTGCAGATCTGGCCCAATATGCCAATCTTTTTCCAGACCCCGAAGATCGTAATAAGGGTATAATCTATGGTGGTGTGGCAGGCTGGTCTCAGATGATCTATTCAGAAGAACTGTTTAACACCAATGGTTTAGAAGACAGCTTTAACCTGGCAATAGCCGGTTCTGGAGCAGCACTGGCTGGAACCATGGTAGGGGCCTATGAAAAAAAGGAACCCTGGATTGGATATTATTGGGAACCAACCGCAGTATTGGGCAAGCTTGACATGATCCGTCTAGCAGGAACAGAATACGAAGCGGCCAAGGTAAACATACTGGTAAGTAATGATATGCTTGAAATGGCTCCTGAAGTGGTTGCATTTTTGAAAAATTATACCACCACCGTTGCAGACAACAACGAATTCCTTGCAATGATGGATTCAGAAGGCTGGGATTCTCAACAGGCAGCCCAATGGTTCTTAAAGAACAAAGAAGACGTCTGGACACAGTGGGTGTCTCCTGAAGTGGCAGAAAAGGTAAAGGCCGCCCTCTAGGGTAAACCGATGTCCGACATATCTAATAATAATGGGCCCTCCGGGGCCCAGATAATAATCAAGGACCTCTGGAAGGTTTTTGGAAGAGATCCCAAAAGGGTTTTAAGGAAGGAACTGAGGGAAAAGTCCAAGGACGAAATACAAAAAAAGACCGGCTGTATTCTAGCGATGCGCAACATCAATCTTGAAATTCAGAAGGGCCAATTTTATATTTTAATGGGCCTTTCCGGCAGCGGCAAAAGCACACTTATTCGAAATCTTATCCGCCTGGTGAATCCAACCTCAGGGAATATTACAATCAACGGTGAAAACATCACCAAAATGAACCACGACCAACTGTTGCAGTTTCGAAGAAAAACCTTTGGAATGGTTTTTCAACATTACGGACTTCTTCCACATTTAACTGTTTTGGATAATGCGGCCTATGGATTAAAGGTTCGCGGTCTTCCCAAGGGAGAACGCTACGCAAAGGCCATGGAAACTCTGGAAACGGTAGGACTAAAGGGTTGGGAAGATTATTATCCCGTCTCCCTAAGCGGAGGGATGCAGCAACGAGTAGGACTGGCAAGAGCCCTGACCAATGAACCGGAAATATTACTGATGGACGAACCCTTCAGCGGGCTTGACCCACTAATCCGCCGTCAGATGCAGGATGAGTTGGTGGAATTGCAGGATAAATTGCAAAAGACCATTGTCTTTGTAACCCACGATTTACACGAAGCCCTGAAACTGGGAGACCGTATTGCCATAATGCGTAACGGAGAACTGGTGCAAGAAGGTACCCCAGAAGAAATAGTAACCAAACCGGCAGACGCATACGTTGAAGAATTTGTTCGAGATGCCTCTCCTGCCAAGGTGCTCACGGCGGGCAGTATTATGGAACCCCCTAAGGTTTTACTATATGCATGGGAAGGGCCAAAAACAGCATTAACCCTGCTTAGATCAAACAAAAGAAATGCTGCATTTGTAGTGGACAAAAATCATATACTCCTTGGAGTAGCCTATGATAAAGCCCTGGAAAAACTACTTGAAGAACAAAAAAAACCCGATAAGATTCCACAGGCGATTCTAAAAAAAATCACAACAACCACTGAAGATACTATTCTGGAAGATTTATTTCCCATAATAAAAGCAGCTCCTTATCCTCTCCCCGTGGTCGACGAAAAGGGAAAACTCATGGGTGTTGTTACAACGGACCAAATCTTTGAATCTATTAGCCCATTGGAAGGAGTAAACCATGATTGATTTCCCAAACTTTTTTAACCTTCCCGTAGCGGAAGGGGTGGATGCCGCCATGAGTTGGATGCTGAGAAATATGTCTGGCGTTTTTGATGCTATTGGCTTTGTTATTTTGCTAGTGGTAATGGCCTTTGAAAAAATATTCCTTTTTATCCCCTGGTTCATCATGATTCCTCTGGCCGGCTTAGCCGGTTGGAAATTAGTAGGAAAATGGAAGACCGCCATTAGTTTTATGGTGATGCTCCTTTTAGTCGGTACTTTCGGTTATTGGGAGTTGGCCATGATCACCATTAGCCTGGTCATCGCCTCGGTATTCTTCTCTCTGCTTATGGGAATCCCTCTTGGTATTGCCATGGCAAGGAATGACCGTGTGGAAAACATTTTAAAACCCATTCTAGATGCCATGCAGACCATGCCAAGTTTTGTTTATCTTATTCCTGCATTGATGCTCTTCGGTATGGGGAAAGTCCCAGCAATGATTGCAACGATCATCTATGCTGTTCCTCCAGTAATCCGATTGACCAACGTGGGTATCCGAACGGTTGACCCCGAAGCCGTGGAGGCCTCCATGGCATTTGGCGCAACCCCGAAGCAGGTACTTTTTGATGTACAACTACCCCTGGCGAAACCCTCCATTATGGTGGGAATAAACCAAACAACCATGATGGCCCTGGCCATGGTGGTAATCGGCTCAATGATTGGGGCCAAGGGTTTAGGAATGGAAGTACTGCTGGCCATTAATCGGATTGAAGTCGGCAGAGGTTTCGAAGCAGGTCTTTCCATTGTATTCTTAGCAATTATAGTTGACCGAATAACCTATTCTTTTTCGCAAAAAAAAGAGAAATAAATCAATGATGAGGGAGATGTTTTTTCTTTTACGTTAAACCCTCTCCCTCATCATATTCTCAAATCAAAAAGCAAAGGTCTGCAATTTACTTATTGTTACCAATTTAATCCCTTCCATCTTACCAGAATTAAAATCATAGAATTGTCCGATATAATCATTAAGTTCCTTCATCAATCCAGCCTTGAGATTCAATTCATTCCAGTTTTGCAACTCATCCACCGTTTGAAGACTGCAATAACTGCGGATAAGATCCTGCATGGCTATTTTACTGCTGTTTAATGCAGTCTGTGTCTGCCGCTCTTCTCTGAGATAACCAACAATTACATTGATAATGTAATACAAATTCCCCTGGGAATCTGAAGTCCTGCTGGTTATTTCCGGTATGTTTTTATAAAAGGCCATATCGTTATCCATCATTGGATAGGAAAGAATCATAAATCGATTGATTTCAAATATCAGATTATCCAAATCTTCAAGTATAGAATCTTGAAAAGTGTAATATGCGGGCTTTGAATATTCCACTTTCAATTTGTAACATTCAACAAAGTAGTCCACCACCATGTTATAAGAATGCCTTTGGTGTCTATGCCAGGAACGGATTAAGTTTTCATCTTCATAGGATTCATTATCTCCTTTTAAACGGATAAACACCGATTCCCACTGCCGCAGGTCACCGATTAATTCTAGGGTAATTTCGTGGAATTGTTCCGGTTCATCTATTCTGACTAATTGTTTAAATTGAGCTTCCACTCTATCGTGCATCATGGTCATGGAAGGAAACGCCACCTCTTCATCCTTGCAAGAAAAAGGAAGAGTTAATAGACATAACAAAATGATATACTTTATTTTTTTCATTACCATAACTCCAATGGGGCCGCCAAAGATTTTATTTTAGATAGAATCTTCCTTTGGATAATCGGCATAATTTGTTAATCACTGTAGAAACATAGATCAATAATAACAGTTATTTTGGGATAGGACGATTATTTTAACATTGCTTATTCACTACTGCCGTTGAATCAAAGGTATTCCAGGAGCCATAGATTGACTTTTTGGTTAATTATTGATATTATTCGCTCATTATGGCTAAAACAGAAACCCTTCAACAATTCCAACAAGGTGACATGGTTGTTTACCCTATTCAAGGTGTTGGCAGAATCGATCACTTAGAAACCAGAACCTTCAAAGGTAAGGATATTCCTTATTATGTTATTTGTTTGGAAGCTGCTGAAATGATTCTTCGAGTTCCAGTGAATAAAAGTTTAGAACTTGGTATTCGTCCAATCGTTAGCAAGGCTCTTGCGGAAAAGGCATTAAAACATATAAGCAAAGAACATGAGCCCGGTCCTTCAGACTGGAAACAAAGATATACCATGAATTTGGATTTGCTTAAGAAAGGCGGTATTAACGATATCGCTGAAGTAGTTGCAAAACTCTATCACCGAAGTAAGGTGAAAGAATTGCCCGTGCAAGAAAGAAAACTCTACGATGATGCCTTAAAACTAATGGTGGATGAGGTTTCCTTCTCCATGGTTAAAAGCAAAGATGAAGTGGAACAGCTGGTCTTCTGCCAGTTAGAAAAGGAATAGATGACCGGGGCGGTTATCCTGGCCGCCGGCTCAAGTCAACGCATGGGCAGCCAGGGAAAAAAAGAGCTGCTGCAGTTGCAAGGCCGTCCGGTAATTTACCATTCAGTTAAAGCATTTATAGATTCTGAACTCTTTGATACTCTATTAATAACCTGTCCAGAAGGTGGAATAGAGCAGATTCGGCAGGCGCTGTCAGATTTTTCCGGCCTCTATTATACCCAGGGCGGTAAAACAAGACAGCAATCGGTCTACCAAAGTCTGCAGTTTCTGAAGGAATACCTCAATCCTCAGGACGTCATATTTATCCATGATGGAGCCCGTCCTTGGATAAATAAAAAACTGATCAAAAAGATCTATCAAACGCAGCAAAAAAATGAAGCAGTTATCCCTGTAGAACCATCCACCCAAGCTATGAAAATCATAGATGCTCAAGGAAAAATAATTACACACCTCAAGCGACAGGAAACCTGGGCGGCGCAGACACCTCAGGCCTTCAGATTTGACAAAATTCTTTGGGCTCATGATTTGGCAATTCATTCTGATATTGATTTTATAGATGATAGTGAGGTTTGGTCGACCTTCATTGGAGATGTCTGGACTGTGGAAGGCAATCCAGAAAATAAAAAAATCACCTACCAGGGGGATCTATGAGTCTAAGAATAGGCCAGGGTTGGGATTGCCATGCCTTGGTATTGGGACGTCCATTAATATTGGGAGGAGTTCATATTCCCTGTGGATTTGGAGAAGAGGCTCATTCCGATGGAGATGTGTTGATCCATGGAATCATAGATGCATTACTGGGAGCACTAGCCTTGGGCGATATTGGCAAATATTATCCCCCAAGTCAGGAAAAATGGAAGGATGTTGATAGCGCCTTTTTGTTAAAAGATACAATGAGTAAAATTGAAAAACGGGGATATAGGATAATAAACCTAGATAGTACCGTGGTCCTTCAAAGCCCCAAATTATCTCAATGGATAGAACCCATAAAAAAAAGTCTGGCAAATCTGTTAAAAATCCAGGAAGAACAAATATCCGTAAAAGCAAAAACGGCGGAGAAACTTGGTCCTGTTGGTGAAGGATTATCCATTGAAGCCTCTGTGGTTGTATTATTAGCAACAGAGAATATAGGTTAAGCTATTGTGAAGAAGAGAACGAAAATCTTCACTCTGAACCCACAGCTTTTCAAATTCTTCTGAGTTGACCGCAGGACAATTTGGCCTTACAATATTACTATATCAAAACAACTAGGAAAGAAAATTGGCAAATTGTGAGATTTACGACAAATGCCCCTTCGGTCAGGGAAAAATGACCGACACACCAGATATAGATAAACTCAAACAGGAATACTGTGAGAGTAACAGTCTACATTGTGCCCGCTATATGGTGGCCACTTCAGTAGGAGAGGATAAAGTCCCAGGGGACCTATATCCCGATGAAAAGGATAAAGCCTATTTAGCCATAGCTGAGCTTGGTTAATCAGGGAATACTTTTTCGATCAAATCTGGCAACTCTTAATCTATTTCCAAGGTTGTCATAGGACCATCTGGCCAAGGCAATACCTGAAACATTCTCTACGTTCTGTTCATCGATTCCGAGGTAAGTCTCTTCGATGATATTCCCAAAACGGTCATGATCCCAATGATATATGGCCACACCCTTATTATCGGCTCTATATTGTCCGTATAGTCCAAACTGTTCCTGCTTATTCATATTATTCTCATCATCGTAACTCCAGCCGATAGAAGCAATTCCATCGCTGTCTTCTACCTGAATCTCTCGGCTGTCATAATGATTTTCCATTATACGGTTTCCCCGATCATCATAGGCCCAACGGTAAACAGCAACACCTCTGGAATCATCCTGCAGGGTTTCCCAATCAGAAAAAGACCTGGATTCAACCATATTTCCACTATCGTCATAATCCCATTGATAAATGGCAACGCCCCAATTGTCTTCTTTCAGGCTGTCGTCTATTCCGTAATACTTGGCTTCGGTGATTTGACCACGTTCATCAAAGGTCCATCGGTAGGATGCAAGCCCCCAATCATCTAGGGTAAGAGAACCATCTAGATTTTCATTGATTTTTTCAAGTTCATTGCCCTGTTCGTAATAAATCCATCTATAACGGAAAACTCCGGCATCATCCTCAGTGGGCTCTCCCAGGGTATTGTAATGCTCCTGAAGGATTCTATTACCCCTTGAGTCATAACCCCAAAAGTATACTGCCACATGGTGCACATCGGTGGTTAGATTATCCTGATCATCATAATGCTCCTGCAGAAGCATAGAGCCCTGTTCGTCGTAGGCCCAGCGGATTTTTGATATATTTTCTATATTGCTGGCAAGGTTTCCTTGTTCATCCAAAAAAGTTTGCTCTTCCTTCAATCCCTGATCATTATAACTGAAAGTCATTCCAGCGATGGCCGTTTCATTACTGGTTATGGGTTCTCCCTGAGGGTTTAGATAGCGAAGTTCCTTCATTCTGAAAGCTTCATCATAGTCATATCTTATTAAAGATATACCTTCTCGATTTTGCACGGGCTCTCCATAACTGTTAAGAAATAACGCCTCAACGGATAAACCGTTCTTATCAAGATTCCAGTAATAGGCTGCTACTCCCATATTGTCACTGCGTAGATTACCCAAGCGGTCATAGTTAAAGAGAGATTGAGCGAATCCCTGTGTGTTTAATTTTAACCGTTGTGAGTATACACCTTGTTCGTCGGGAGCCGGTTTGCCCTGAGAATCCTTATATATTCTGTGGATAAAACCTTCTGAATACTCAATTTCTACAACGGGAACTTTAAAAAAAGGATCTGCCAGAGCTCTGCCGCGATTTAGGTACTCAATACGTACAGGCTCTTCTAATTCGTCATAGGTAAAACGATAACAGTTTAGATCCTCACTGTCAGTGGCATCCAGAGGAAATTGACCCTCAATACGATGGAAGGCATCGTAGCCTACAGCTCTATAATAGGCCTCTTGGGCATGGAGCCCAAAACTCAAAAGGAATATAAATAATAGACAAAGCCATTGGTATCTCATATTTTTAGAATCGGGAAAATTATCGAAGCTCTTGAGCCAAAAGATCAGCCAAATCCAAAAGCTCTTGAAAACGTTCATCCTGTTGGCTCATTTTTTGTTTTTCCAAAGCCTCTGTGCGCAGCCTTAATAGTTCATCCTGTACAAACCAAGGATCTTTTACATCCTCAAACTCAAATTCTCCGGTTTCTCCCGGTAAGATAATTCGAACAGACCCTGCATTGAACAGCCAGGAAGCAAAACCCTTCTGACGTGCGGTGATATTTTCTATTTGAACCAACTGGGTTTGGCGGCGGGTCATCTCTTTACCCAGGGGCTTTTTATCTACGTCAAAAACAGAATCACCGGCCACCTTAAAAATATCATTTCGCCAATCCTCCCATCGATAGAGCAGCAATCCTAAAGGAGGAAGAGATAAAAGGAGAAGAGGAATATTCCAAGGCTCGGGAAAAAATTGGAAAACCAAGGCGCTCAGCGGAAGTAACCATATCAATAATGGTATAAATATATGTTTAAATAATACAAAGGGAGATTTCTTAAAACGGATTACCTCTTGGGTTTTTACAGTAGGATTATAGAGCGATCCTTGGAAAAGTTCTTTAGGGTGATTATTATCGGACTTTCTACGTTGCCATGCTTCTTTTAGTCGGGTTAATCTGTCGGGTTTCGCTCCACCCCTTTGTTCTCTTAAAGAGTTTAGCAGCTGCTCTGCCCTTTCTGGTTTTCTGATCTGAGGGACCACAAAGGAGCCCTGTAAGGAACTGGTTTTCATGGCCAGACTACCCACCCTTAATATGGAGGGTATTATCCCACGGCGCTGAATTTCCAGAGCCTTTATTTGCTCAAGGGGTATCTTCATCACCTGACGATGGAGTCCTCTAAGTTTAAAAATCCTGACAATTACCGAGGCAGGTGTTATAAAAAGCCCGTTGGAATGTCTTAGAAGCAAAGAAAAGAGGAATGCCAGTCCTGCAGGTATGGCGAGCCACCAAACCACAGGAAAGAACAGGGAGAACCCTGCTATACCCACAAATGGAAGCTGCCGAACCAGCCATAGGGGCCACCATCGTCGGAGAACCAAAAGGGCCTTCTGGTTCTTCACTTTTCGCCCCAGGGGCAGCAATGCACCGTATTCCTTCCAAAAAATCCAGGGGAATCCCCATTCTTTTTGGCCAAAAGTATGTGCACCCAAACGTCTTAATGCTCCTCTATTGGCACGAATCCAACGAAGAAAGGCATTTCTTTTTAGAATGATAATCCGACTTTCTTCTGCGGCAATCAATGGTTCATCCATTTCTATTGGAAGGGCCAGAGAGCTTATAAACAGGCTGTTGCCCCCAAAGGCCCTCTGTTTTCCCAAGGAAAGACATCCGTCCCTCACCAATAGAAGAGAATCGATTCTTTCTCTGGGATAAAACAAAGTGGAGTCCATAGGGCATTGTAATACCCTGCAATGCTGTACCAAGGATTTTAACTGTTTACTGTTAAGATGAGTGAAAAGCCTATGAGATTGAAGAAAATCCTTAAGATCTGTCATGGAGTTTCCCATGATTGGTGTAATCGATTCTCAAAGTCAAACCAGGTTATATTTTCCCAATGGGAACCAACTCCCCAGGGACTGGGGGAATCGGTGGACACCCATGCGGGCTCCCAGTAAACGACGCCGATTGCTCCTGACTCCCTGGCAATATCTACCAAATCATCAAAGAATTGCCTCTGTCCGTCTTTGGAAATTCCATAGCGGCGCAACCCTTTATTAAGGATATTATCCGCTGTATCTATGGAATCCTCCGATGTCCATGGATATCCAGTTTCAACAATCATCACTTGACGCTGGTATCGCTGAGCCAAAAAACTCAGCATTGAACCGCATTGCTTTAGCCCGAGGGTACTCCACGTGGGATAGTAGGATAACCCAATGAGGTCGAAGTCTTGAATGCCTGCCTCTATGGCTTTATCAAACCACCATTGGGCATTCTCCGGCCCAGCTATATGCAGCATAATTTCAATGGATTTCCCACTGGTCTGCTCCATCTCATGAACAGCAGCAATGGCAGCATTGAATAACAAGGATTGTCTGGGCCAATCTATATCACTTTGTGATTTTAATATTCCCTGATTTATCTCATTACCAAGCTGCACCATTTCTGGAAGTAAATCTTGTTGGTTCAGAGCCTCCAAGGTTTCATAGGTGTACAAATACAACTGCTCCGCCATCTCTTCATCGGAGGATCCCTGCCAGCTGGCAGGGGGGATTTGACTTCCCGGATCAGCCCAAGTATCGGAATAATGGAAATCCAAGAGAACGGTCATTCCCTGCTCCCTGGCCCTGGATATACTTTTTTTGACATCAGGCAAGGTAAAGTACTCCGTCCAAGTAGGGCTATGCCAAAGGCGAAGTCTTACAAGATTCATGCCCCAATGGGAAAAAAATTCGTAGGGATCAATGGTTTGATCTCCCCTGGTAAAAACAATATTTTGATCTTCCATTTCATTTACCGATGACAGGTCTGCTCCCAAATAAAAGGGATCATTGGATAAATCCATCTCCGGTCCATCATAACTGAGACATTGGGTAAATAATAATAGGCTAATAATCGATATAAAAAATTTCATATTAGGCATAATCATAACACACCATGACAAAAGCTGTTTAGAGATTATTAAATATTCCCACAATCCCAGTTTATTAGAAGGTATACCTAAGCCCAGTCATTACGGACCAGCCATTTATTACATCGCCCACCATAAGATCGGAGGATAGTCTGTCCCAGGCGAAAACATCTTTCGATTGGCCTACAGAAAAGATTCCGTAACCCAAGAAGCTGAATCCCTGATATACCTTCCAGGAGAATCCCGCGGTTATCTGGGCAGATTGATCCAGCGGTGAAATCATGGCCATTAGGGGGATATTTAAATTTCGTCCTATGGCTAAATTAAACTCGGGGTATAAATAAAGACTGTAGGTCTCATTTGCCAGAGGATTTAGCCTGAAATCCTGTTCCTCCCATTTTTGATAGGGAAAGACCAAAAATTCCATCCGTGCGGACAATGTACCGTCATACCATAGTTGAAACTGACGGAACAGACCTGCGCTGATATTAAAGGACCCTCGATCTGTATCCCAGTCAAAATCCTGCCAGGGTATGGCCATGGATGCCGAGCCATAAAGATCAAAATACATTTCTCCATGAAGGGTAATATAGGGCCGATGACCAGTGACATCACCCAGGGCCTTTAACTCTCCCTTGGCAAGATATCCGGTTTCCACAATCAGGTCTCCCAATTCACCCACCATCCGCAAGCCGGCAGAACTGCTGTAGACATCGGGAACACTGTTATTTAAGGAAAAATATTCCGGGGTAACATCGTCGGCATCATTATCAATGGAAATATCCCAGGAGGGAGTGGGAGGCATATAAATCCCCTCCACCCAGAAATCTCCCGAGGGACTCCAGCGAAGCAAGGTCAGCCAGGCTGTATCAGTTCGGGCTTCATCCTGGGTCAGGTCAACCAGGGGAGAGAGACTTCCAAAAAGCACAGCGCCGGAATTAAAAACCGACCCTTCACCCCAGCCTACCCGGGTTTTACCCATGGTTATTCTAAGACCGGGGAAACGAAGCTTTACCGAGGCTTTTTTAAGATCAAAAAGGGGCAGCGCCATTCCGCCTGGCGGGGCATTCATGGGTATGTAATCGATCATTAGATCGGCCTTAACATCGCTGTTTCCTGCAGATCGCATGGTCATTTCCACCGTACCTGCAGGTTGACTGTATAATTTATTATCCGCACCGCGATAGAGGGACTGCATAAAACGCATATCCAGACTCAGACTGGTCTCTGCGGCCAGGGAAGTCAATAAACCCAGTACAAAGATGATGATTATATTTTTTTTCATTGTTATTCTCCTCTAAGACACTCCCTCTGTCGAAAGGAATTATACTTGGAAATGAGCTGAGTCTAATTCCCCCGAATGGAATCGGTTATCTTCAATTTGAGAGCTTTTTTAATGCTGAACCAGGACACGGCAAGTGCAATGGACACCCCGCTTAACATAGAGATAATATAGCTGCTGGAAGCCCAGACTCCGTAAATTATTCCCGTAAAGCGATAGCCCACACTCATATCTCGCATTATACTGCTGTAATCGATTCCCTTTAGTACCACCGGGATATTAAATAAAACACCAAGGAATATTCCAAATAGAGATCCTGCCAGGCCCTGCATTAGAGATTCTGTTAAAAACAACCGTCTCAACTGGGCCTGTGTGGTTCCCAGGGCCCGCATCATTCCAGTTTCCGGTACCCGTTCCAGCAATGCCATCAGCAGTGTATTGGAAAAACCCACTGCCGCAATAATAAACACCAACACGAGAATAATGAAAGATCCGTATTTGTCACCCTCAGAAGCAGCGAGATAATCCTGTGACCAATCCTGCCAAGTATGAAGCTCCAAGCCGAAATCCTTGGCTATGTTCTCAGCGTTTTTTCTTGCGGATCGTTTTCCCGGTCCCATGGGAAAGGATAGGGCAATTTCCGTTACACTTTCTTCCATGAATAGATAATAGTCCAGGGTATCCAGGGGAATATATACCCCCATACGGTTTACCATGGGGTCGGGAGTATCCAGTAGCCCCACAATCTCTGCTTCCAGGACCTCATTGCCTCCCTGACGGTCAACCACTTGAAAAAAGACAATATCACCCAGTTCCAATTTCAGATCTGTTGCCATCCATGATCCCATTAACAAGGCTTCCTCACCCGGTTGGGGCAGCCGTCCGCTGCTCAGGGCTCCCTGGGTATCAAAAACCTTGGAATCCTGCTGCATATCCATTCCAATCAGCAGGGAGGGCAGGGAACCTCCAATTCCTGAATTGATTACCATGGTGGTATTTATCTGTATCCGGGGGACTGCTGTAATTCCCGCATCATCCAGGGCCTGGATTATATCCCGGGGATTCTCCACGGAGGATTTCAAGGGGAAATCCCTCCACTCGTCCCAATATTCCGGTGTTACTAACTTGGCCGATCCCATCTCATGGCGGATCAGATTTATCTCTGAAGCCCTCCGGGCTCCAATAAGCATGGAGTCCAGAAGAATAAAGGTTGCTATACCGATGGCCAGTACCAACACAGTAATAAAGGTCCTGCGCTTATGGCGGGTTAAATTTTTTATGGCCAATGTAAATATATACTTGGATTTCATTAGAATAACGCTTCCTCGGTGAACATACGGTCGTCCAATTCAATGTTCACCTCAATATTATTCATGATCAATTCGGTAGAGGAATCCTCACGAACCTTATCTTCAAGAATCAAGTGGGACAACACCACTTTACCGCCGATCTCCATGGTTTCCAAGACACGGATTTCCTTGAGCAGCGTTCCCCGGCGGGAATAATATTCTCCACGCAGCAGTACTAAATTGTCCACTCTGATCCATAGGAGCTGACGATGATAGGGCACGCTGCGGGTTTTGGCAGTCAATTCCACCAGGTAACAGTTCACTCCGTTTATGGCTTCTTCCTTTAATAACGCTGCATCATATTTACTCAGTGTATCATTTCCCTCGGAGACATCTTCATAGGAGATGTCTCCGAACATGGAATCCTTTAAGGAGGAACCGCTCATTCTGAGGGTTTCTTCGGCATCGGGATCGTAAAGGTAGATATCTCCGTCCACCCGTAAAACCTTTTGACCCTGTTCTTCGATATTGGTGAACTCCAGCAAAAACTCATTGTCTCCTCTGCTATGTGAAATGAAGGTACTTTCAATGGTACCAAAACGGTCATCAGCTCTCATTATTCCAGTACTTTTCATTGTATCAAACCGCTGCTGGGCATCGGAACGTTCTATAATTTCATCACCGGTGATGGCCCAAAGCCCTGTGGTCAATGCAAATATCATGCTTACAATTATCCAATTTTTCATTTTTTCCTCCTAAAATATTAAATCTACTATGCCCTCAACGCGTCTACCGGTTCGATTCTTGAAGCTCTTATTGAGGGTATAAAGGTTGCCAACGATGCCACCAGCACGGCAAAGACAAAGGTAAAGGCGGTATAAAAGAGATCCAGCTGAGGGTAGATAATGGTGGAAATATCAAAGTCGATGCCCTCCATCATGGCTCCCAGATTCAATCCGAAGACATGAAAAATCTGGGTAATTATCATGCCCACAATCAATCCCGCCAAGGCCCCGAAGAAGGATATAAAAAAGGCTTCTAAGAAGAATAATTTAGTTAACTCTCGACCTCTCATCCCCATGGCTGCAAGGGTACCGATTTCACGCATGCGTTCAAAAATTACCATCATGGTGGTATTGATGATTACCGAGCTGCCCAGCACGAAGAAGAAAAAGGCAAAGATCATATACATGGCCTGAGCCATGCTCATCATACCCCAGATGGTATTGTCTTCTTTCCAGCTTTTCAATTCCAGGGAATCTTCTTCTCTTTCGGTTTCCAGAGGGAGCAGTTCTGCCAATTGAGGCGTGTACAGATCTACGTCAACCACATCTTCGTCCACCTTTATCAGGATTTCAGAATAGGCATCGGGCATGCGCAGCAGGTCTTGGGCCCTATCAAGGGGTATTAAAACCATGGCATCGTTTAAGGCAGACATGGGAAATCCGGCAATACCCACAATCTCTATGGTGAAAAGTTTCTTTCTTCTTTGAGCCGTGGTGGTGACGATGGTTATTTTATCCTCTAAATCGTCTTCAAAATTAACCCCTAGTTTCTGGGCCATTTTAACACCAACCAGTGCTTCAGAAGTTCCAGGAGTGGGAAGCCGGCCGGCAACCAAAACCTCTGAAATATTCTGAAAGCCCTCTTCCCGCTGGAAATCCACGGCGACACCCATGACATTTTTTAATTTATCATCCCAGGTATAGGCTCCCATAAAATTGATTCTGGGAGACAGGCTGGATATCTCTTCCTGCTCTTCCAGAATATTCATGATGGCTTGACCGTTTCTAACCACTAAGTGTGTTGGATTCAGTCTTTCATATTTCCCAAAATCCCGGTTCCTAAGCCGGATAGCACCGGTTCTATAGGTCTGCATATTGTCTTTTAAATCCACGGTCATTCCCGCCATTAAAGAAAAGAGCAACACAATACTCATGGTGGCCACGGAAATAGCGGAACCAGACAAAATGCTTCGACGCCGATTACGGCTGATATTTCTTAATGCAATTTGAGCCAGTTTCATTCTAACCCTCCTATACTTCTTTCTTTTGACCCAAGGGGTCCAAAATTATATTGTTTCATCACTGGAACCTCAGACACTGGGTTATCTCCAGACGATTAATCTTTTTTGTGGAAAACCAGGCGATGACAACACATAAAACCACGCCAAACACCGCCGCCAATATCATGGTTTGGGGCACCCAAACACCATAAAACACGCTGGCCATTCGGTATCCCATATTCTGCTCCCGCAATATATCGGTATAGCTGGAATAATCGATACCCTTTGTAACCATTCCCCAGGTAACTAAAATGCCCATGATCACACCCAGGATGGATCCAAGTAAACCGATGGCTCCGGATTCTATTAAAAAGAGCAGCCGGACATCCCTTTCGGTCAGACCTAAGGCCCGCATCATCCCCAGCTCTCGAACCCGTTCGAAAATACTCATTAACACGGTGTTGGAGATTCCCACCGCAGCAATGATAAATACAAGAAAAAGAATGGTGGAGGCAGAGGTTTGTTTTCCCTCGGCTATGGAAAGAAAATCCTGAGACCAGAATTCCCAGGGATAGAATTCTCCATTTGTCCCCTGAAGTAAATCCTTCAGCCTCCGTAGGTCTCCATTCTCCAAAGAACGCCACATGGGAGCCTTCACCGCGATTTGAGTTACCTGACCATCCATCTCCAGATAATCCTGAGCTACTTTTAATGGAACCATTACCAAGCCACGATTGATCATGGAATCGGGACTCTCCACAATTCCAACCACCGTCAGTTCCATCAACTCCTGGCCTCCAAAGCGTGTTTGAATACTCAAATCTACGGGGTAGCCCAAGTGAATTCCCATATCTTCCGCCAGCCAGCTTCCCAGAACAACACCCTCTTCCTGAGGAAAGGGATATCTTCCCTCAATGAGGAAATTCTCTAAATCAAAGACCTGTATATCCCGTTGGGGATCCACTGCGGTTACCCGGACATTGATATGGCCCGAGACAGGATAGGGATCTTTACGAAAAACCATCTCAGCGGTAAATTCTATTCGGGGCGCCCAAATAAAATCACCTTGCTCTAACTTAGCCATCACCGAAGGATCCAGGGTTTCTTTTAACGGCATATCCTCAAAGTCCTCGGCATACTCCGAAGTGACTATTCGTCCCGCTCCAACCTCGTATTTTATAATACTTAATTCAGAATCCAGGCTGAGACCCTTCAGCATGGAATCGGTTAATATGAACATCATCAAACCCATGCCGATGGCAAGGGCAGTTATAATGGTTCTGCGTTTATACCGCAGAATATTTTTTAATCCCAGGGAAACCAATCCTTTCATGGCGCCCTCCTTTTACTTGCGTCTTATATCGCTCTTAATCACTCCATCGTGTAATTCCACTAAACGGTGGGCATAATCCATAACCATTTTGTCATGGGTGGAAAAAACAAAGGTGGTTTTGTGTTTCTGGTTCATTTCTTCCATCAGTGTTAGAATTTCTTCACCGGTATGGGAATCCAGATTGGCTGTGGGTTCGTCGGCAAGAATAATCTTGGGCTGTTTCACCAAGGCTCTTGCAATGGCTACTCGCTGCTGCTGTCCTCCTGAAAGCCGGTTGGGCCGGCGATCTTCCATGCCTTCCAGTCCTACTTCCTTGAGAATTTCCATGGTGCGTTCTTTAATTTCTTTGTCATCCACATCCAGTAAATTTAGAGCAAAGGCAATATTTTCATATGACGTTAAAACGGGTATCAAATTATAACTCTGAAAGATAAATCCCAGGGTGTCTCTCCTAAAATAGGCCTTTTCTTCTTTACTCATGGAGGTCACATCCACATCATCAATGGTGATGGTTCCGCTGTCGATTTTATCGATACAGCCAACCAGATTGAGCAATGTGGTTTTTCCGGAACCCGAGGGCCCTGCAATGGAGATAAAATCTCCCTTTTCTATGGTTAAGTTAACCCCTTTTAGTGCTTGAACCTTCACATCACCGCTGATATAGGTTCGTTTCACATCATTAATGGCTATCATTTATTGCCTCCTTCTATCTCTGTTTCCCTTATCTTTTCTTCCATCTCTTTAATCTCTTTTTGGGCTTGCATTCCCATTACGGTACCCAAATTCATCTGATCCAATGCCGAAGAAGGTAAAACCATTAAAGAACCCTTCTTTTGCTTTAATCCATCGTAGACCATGTTCATGGAACGTATTTGCAGGGCCGTGGGATCGTCTCTATAGATATCCGCAGCCTTCTTAAATTCCCGGGCCACTTCAACCTCTGCCTGACTTAATATGACCCGGGATTTCCTCTCCCGTTCCGCCTGAGCCTGTTTACTCATGGCATCCTCCAATTCCTGAGGTATGATGATTTCCGTAAATTCCACCGATAAAATACTAATACCCCAGGAATTGGTCTTTCCATCAAGAACCTTCTGGATTTCCAGGCTTAATTCCCTTCGATCGGAAAGCAGGGTATGTAAATCATGATGGCCGATACTGTCTCTAAGAGCTGTTTGTGCAGATAGGGTTACCGCTTCTATATAATTTTCCACCTCCAGAATAGCCTTCTGGGCATCCCAGATCATCCAGAAACACAGGGCATCCACATGAACCGGTACAGTATCCATGGTTAGGGATTTTTCCGCAGAAAAATCTGTGGCGCGTATACGGGTATCGATGAATGAAGCGATTCGGTCCAACAACGGCAGCATTAAAAAAAGCCCCGGGCCATGGACCTTTTTAAATTTGCCCATCCGCAAAACCACCACCTTGTCCCATTGGTAAACCAGCTGAAAGGACGCGGCAAGAATGAGTCCCATGGAGGCTGTTATCAATAGCCAGGGAGACTGAAGCCCCTGCTGATAATAAATGCCGCCCCATAGGACCATTAATGCAACCAGCAAAACGGTCCATTGGCCAAGCAGGGATAAAAGCAGAGCTGCACCTACAAAGGCACCGCAGATTTCAATCAGTTCCAGGGTTTCTGGAAAGAGACCTAAAAGCCATTGAAGGAAAATTCCTCCGCTTAAGAAAACCATTAAAACCATCCAGGAGAATCCGTTGAAGGAAAAATCCTTAGGAATAGCCTTATCCTGTATATTTTTTATTTTATCGAATTTTTTTAACAGTAAACTATTCATTTTACGTTCCCCCTAAAAAGTGACGTCATAACTTAACCTCCTGTAAATACTCCAATAGATCCTGCTGGGTTAAACCGTAGGAAGCAGCCTGTGCCACAAAGGAACGGACCAATTCCGTAAGGATTTTCTCACGCTCCACATCGGTCATGGAAATTTCTCTATCGCTGATAAAGGTTCCTGTTCCCTGTTGAGTGTTGACGATTCCTCGAATCTCCATTTCGTTATATGCCCTGGCAACAGTATTAGGATTAATCTTTAAATCCACCGCCAGACCCCGGACAGTAGGAAGCTGCTCTCCAGAAATCAAGCGACCGTCTGCAATGGCCATCTCAACTTGAAGAATAATCTGCTTGTAGAAAGGAACTCCCCCTTTGGGATCCAAACGAAATTCCAGTTTTTTAAGCTCTTCCATTCAAAGCTCCTATTGTACTAGTGCTACAGTACAATAATATAATAATACACCCTTTCTTAGAAATCAAGTTTTTCCCCTAAAATAAAGTGAATTTTTTTACATATGGCATCACAGGTTTCCTGAAAGGTTCTTTCCTCTTCAAAAACAAACATCATGATATCTAAAAAAAGAGAGCCGTAAATGATTTCTGATATTACTTTAGGGTCTTCCTGGACTTGTAGACTTCCTTTCTTATTTAACAGATCAATCAATTGGGCAATTTTATCCATGGCCTGATAATCGGCCATCATAATTTTTTTCAGCAAAGACTTATCCCTTTTCATAGAGTTAAAGGATATACCAAAAACTGTTTTCCAGACGCTTTTGGGGATATGCTTCAGGGTATTTAGCTGTTTAATTATCTGCTGACAAACCATATCTGCACCAGAAAGTGAATTGTCCTCAACGTCAATGGGAGCGCCAGTGGTCTGATTCATTTTATCTGCCAAAGTAAGCATATACAGCTCTTCCTTGGATTTGAAATAGTTATAAGCGGTTCCAAGGCCAACCTCAGCTTTCCTGGCAATCTCCTGCATGGTGGCATCTTCAAAACCCATTACTTCAAAAACCTCACCGGCTCCCTGAAGTATTCTATTTTTTATCTCTTCCTTTTTTTCATTACGCTTTCCCATGTAATCTCCCTAATCCATGAACCTATTCGTGAATGCATTCGTGAATAGGTTCATATTAAAGCATTTGGAAAAATAATCAAGGGGTTAAATCTAATTTTTTTTGCTTAAGTATTAGTTTCTAGAAAATTATTTGCTCGCTTAGAAGGATATGCTAGCACTCTGCAAAGATATGTCTGAAGTGATTGAGTTAACCGATGAGATTGAAAAAAGAAGTCTTCAGCTGTGCAAAAAAGGATTTACAGCCTATGATGCTCTGCATCTGGCTTCCTGTTAATCAGTCGGTGTGGCTGTTTTTTTGACAACAGATGACAGGGTACCTTTTTTTGTCCTGGAAGTAATGCTTGAAGTTCCGGATTGAAGACAAAGTATAGTCAGAGTTCTCTGGATCAGTAAAAGTAGGATCTATTAGTATGTTTCCAGAACAAGTTTCTGCAGATAATCGATTTGTCCTTGATAAATCATTAACGTATGTGATTTCTATTCTCTTCTGTTTAAAGATTAGACTCAAGGTGATAACTGTCAGGCAAAATGAAAGCTACCCCCTCTGAGTCTGTCTCATCAGAATATTAAAGGCCCTTAATCATCCCAACTGGTATACGGATGGTTAGCAGTAGAAAGGGGGTAATCACCAGCTGAAAAATCTGTATGCTCTATAGATTCTGAAACATGGTCATTCCTACTGGAGATATTCTGGTTACACTCTTACACAGTAAAAAAGGGATTCACCTGCAAAATAAAAAAAGTCACCGTATAATGATTTTATGATTGCCTATGGTATGGAGTTTATTGTAATTAACATACGATTTGATAGAATATCAATGGAGAAAAAATGAAAATCAAGATAGACACAAAGGGATGGAGAGGAAAAGGTGAGCTTGTCATTGAAACCGATAGACTTGCAACAATGCAAATAGATGGAAGATTTATTATTCTTAACGGGAAATCATATGAATTCAACAATACTCCAGAGGCAAAAATTATTTGGGACAAACTGATGGGAGTCGAAGATGTGGATGCAAAAAATGTAACTCTCAATCCTAATAAATTAGACTAGTAGTAAGTATTATTTCCATCCGATCTTCACAGTTCGAGAGATCAGTTTTCGGCTCTCTTTTTTAAACAACGGATCACACAGATGGGAAGGGAAGGGGGAGAAGAGTTTAACCACCGATCACACGGATCAAACGGATGGTATGGGAGAAGAAGAAGGGAAGGGAGAGGGAAGTAAAACAACTGAAAGCACAGAAGGCTCGGAAGGGAAATTAGGGGTCGGGCTTTGGAGCGGTGAACAGATGGGAAGGAAGGGGAGAAGAATAGGGAAGGGGATTTACAACATCGGATCACCCGGATCAAGCAGTAAGAAGAGTCTGTAAATTAAACTGTGTAACTGCTTAATTCTAAATAGCCCATATCGGGCAAAGGAGTTAGAATGAGCAGTATTATGTTAGACAAAGATCGATTAGAAGAATTGGCAGAGGAACTTGCCAAGGGAGTTAAGACGGAGGCCGATCTGGGAGGTCCCTTGGGGCAGTTAATGAAGCTTACCATTCAGAAAGCTTTGGATGCGGAAATGAATAACCACCTTGGTTATGAAAAACATTCCAGCGAAGGCCGGAATAAAAAGAATAGTCGCAATGGCTACAATTCCAAGAAAATCAAAACGGATTCTGGAGAATTGGAAATTGAAACACCCAGAGATCGAGATTCGAATTTTGAACCCCAACTCATAAAAAAGGGTCAAAGAAGATTACTTGGCTTTGATCAAAAAATCCTGACGCTCTATGCAAAAGGTCAAACCACAAGAGACATTGCGGATACTCTTCATGAAATGTAAGGAGTCGATGTTTCTCATAGTTTGATTTCGCAGGTGACAGATTCTGTTCTAGAAGAAGTTGAACGCTGGCAAAACCGACCTCTTGAAAGTCTTTATCCCATCATATATCTGGATTGCATTGTCGTTAAGGTACACCAGGATAAAAGAGTCATCAAAAAATCTGTATATCTTGCCTTAGGCATTACGACAGAAGGAATTAAAGAACTTCTGGGACTTTGGATCTCTGAAAATGAAGGGGCCAAATTCTGGTTGTCTGATCTAACAGAACTTCAAAATCGGGGTGTTAAGGATGTTTTCATAGCCTGCGTTGATGGGCTTACCGGATTTCCAGAAGCAATAAATACCGTTTTCCCTAAAACTAAAGTACAGCTGTGTATTGTGCATATGGTACGTAATTCTCTTAAATATGTATCGTACAAACATCGTAAAGAGGCTGCTAGAGACTTAAAGGCGATCTACTCCTCTATCACCCAGGATGAAGCAGAACGAGAGCTGGAGAACTTCTCTAAAAAATGGGATAGCCAATATGAAGCCATCAGCAAAATGTGGAATAAACATTGGGAAAATCTAATCACCATATTTGATTATCCCTTTGAGATAAGAAAGATCATTTATACCACCAATGCTATTGAATCTCTAAATAGTGTTATCCGGAAAGCTATAAAAAATCGCAGAATATTTCCTAATGACAGATCGGCCTTTAAAATTATATACTTAGCCATACAGCAAGCGTCAAAAAAATGGACTATGCCGTTAAGAGACTGGAAACCTGCAATGAACCGATTCCAACTAGAATATGGGGATCGATTTTCAGATGAGTAGAAAAGGCAGTTACACAGGAAAAATTACATACTCAGTTTTTAGGATTTTCACATCCTCATCTTCAGCAACCATAACTTCTAATACTTTCTCCAACTTCTTGACTTGAGCATGGGCTTCATCTTTCGTATCAAACAGCGGTTTTACCGTGTTGGCAGCGTTTCCGAAACTCCTATGGTCTTCGAGACCCGTTAGGATGTAAGAGAATAAACAAGGGTTTTCACATATATTATCCTGCATTCCTTTAAAATCCCCCGCCTTCTTCTCCCCTTACGTTC
>JAQICO010000237.1 GCA_027858495.1 Spirochaetaceae bacterium | reverse complement strand
GAAAGCAGTTCTCTGGTTCGTATGGAAGACGATGATTATCCGTTATTTTATATTTTTGATGGAACCAGAGATATCTATGCTCCCCGGGAAGGACTGGTTAATCTTAAACTGTTGGATCGCTATAAAGTAGAACAGACCCTGTCGGGCAGTACCACCGGAGCGGGATTCCTAGAGGATTCCTCTATGCGTTTTTATGGTGCTGCTTTCCCCGTAGATCAGGGGCAGTTATTATCTCATAGTCAAAACTTTTATATTCAGATTCCCAAGACAGCCGACTACCAGAGACGTACAATCTTTTCTACGCAGAGTCCAGGAGATGATCTTAGTTTGAGTCTGATTAGTCTTGAGGATCAGTTGATTGCTTCTTTAGGTTTAGGCAGCAGTTTTCAGCGTTTGGTATTGGATCTTAAGAATGAATATTTTGATCGTCCTTTACTTGTTACTCTAAGTCTTAGGATAGAGGGAGATCAGTGGTCTCTGTTAGCCTATTTGGACGGAGAATTCCAAAAAAGCATTACCTGGGAACAGCCAGTTAAAGAAATGTTGGCTGTTGGAGAAACCTATTGGGGGGCCAAAGCTGGTGCATCGGGCTTTCAGGGTATGCTCTTCGGCTGGATGATCTACTGCCAAGAGGAAGATTCCCAATATATTGACCAGCAGGATATTTTTGCTTTCACCAAAGAGTTATACTGGGGAGATAATGTAGTTCTTGCTCAGGGCTTTGATACAATGACCTTGCAAGGGGCCCATAGTGTTGAGGAACCCATAATCCCCAAGGAAAGCAAGATTTTTATTCCCCCCGAAGAGATACTGACTTTTGATGCTTTGCCGATAAAGCAGGGAAAGCTTTATTTTGATATACAAGGTTTATCTAATTTAGACGATTCTGTCTATGTGCGCTTTAATCAAGGTCAGTGGGCACTTCTTCCTCTAAGCAATGGTTTAGGGGAATTAAAAATCAAGGATCAACGTATCCTTCGCTTGAATGAGGACGAAGTCTGGGTGCCCTTCAAGCAAATAGAAGAATCTGAAGAGGAGTTGACCATGGAAATGGAATTTCGCTCCAACGAAGGTTTATTTATAGATAGCCTGTTCATACATCAATAGGAGAGTCCCCCCAAATGAAGCCTGTCATCGTATCATTATTAATAGCCTTAGTTTTTATCTCTTGTAGTAGCACTCCTCAGCAGGCTCCTCTTTGGCTAGACCATGAAAAGGAGGATTCCCAGTATTATTATTTTACTGTGGAGGGTTCCCTTGACGAGAATAATACCGATGATATTTATAATCTTTTGATAGAACAGGTCTTTCAACGTTTAGGTTTTGACCTGGAAAATGCTGATTCAGTGGCTTTAGACGAAATGAGTCTTTTAAAAGAATCACTGTTGGCCGTTTTACAAGGTGATGCGGAATATCCTGGATTTTTGCTTTTGGAATCCCAGGAATACAAGGTGGATTCTCAGAAATGGCTAGCCCTATTAGCATCCTATGAAAAAGATGCCCTAGAGGAAAAGATTCTGCAGTTGTTACATTTATTTCCTGTGGATCTTCCTGAATTGGACAGGTTGCTCGATCAGGCACAGCAATTGGAAGATCAGGGTTATTACGGTTCAGCGTTTTTTCTATATTTGGATGTAGCCGTTATGGGACGTGAATTAGGGGGTGTTGCTTCGAGGTATTTGTGGAATCAAAATATTCAAAAAGCCCGTGATAATATGGATACCTGGGATTTTTCTGACCCCACGGCTCCAAAGGAGACCTATAGCGGAGAACCATTTCCAAACAGCTTCATTTGGAATATTCCGTTGGATCCCCAGCGGGACGAGGTCATAACTATGGCAATCTATTATCCCCATCCCTTTGATCCTCAAAAACAAGCCATGGCCATTGTTCGTTCCGATAATACGGGGCGCATTGAATTTAATCATCCCTCTCTTTTTATTCCCGGGAACTATCAATTGCAAATTATCCCCAACCAATCCATGATTGAAGAGAGGGACACTCTCACCGGTCAATTTACCCAGGAAGATTGGGATTACCTGATTCAAGGCCATGAGGGATCCCTTGATTATCAATTATTATGGGATATTCGTCGGCTCCCCTTGGCTATTTATATAAGAGATTTGGATGTGCTTGGAAAACCTGTAGCGGGTTTTGAAACTGCACGAAAGCTTAAAGATGCCCTTGGAGAACAGGGGGTGGATGTGCAAATTCTGGAAACAGAAGAACTGCCTCTCAGTCCAGAAAGTCAAATTATTCGGGAAGTTCAGCGTCTTTTACCCGAGGATAGAGTGCTGCTGATCATTGGTGAAACCCGGGTTAAGGATTATACTGAAGACGGCAGCAGAATCTCTATCAGCGGAGAAATGGATTACAGCCTTTTGGATATGCGAAGTCTTCAGACTCTGCAGAATCGTCGTTTTAACAAACAGCTTGAATCCGACAATACCCGGGGGGCTCTCTCGGGTCTCTATTCAGAGTTCAGCAGGGTATTGGCCGAGGAATACTTTAAATAGAAACACTCCCCTATAAATAAAAGATGAAATTAGGCATTCCTATCCCCTTTGACTATTTCCTTGTGCTCCACTAAAATAAGATCGGTCAAATATTTCATCCCTCCAGGGAAAATTATGGCTAAGTTAAGGAGATCTCCATTGAGTCAATTTCCCTATGATAAAGAAGATGCTATCTGCGCTTTAGCAACCCCCTGGGCTCAAAGTGCCATCGCCATCCTTCGATGTAGCGGTCCAGATATCCTTGAGAAGCTTCAAGGGGTCTTTAAAAGCTCAAAGCCATTGGATAGTTGGACTCCTAACCACATGGGTTACGGCCATATTATTAATCCAAAAACTCAAGAGGTTCTTGATGAAGTCATGGCTGTCTATTTTAAAGGCCCCAAAAGCTATACAGGCCAGGACTCCGTTGAATTTAACTGCCACGGCAGTTTACCCGGTATAGAAGCGATTTTAGAAGTTTTTCATAATCGGGGTATACGCCGGGCTTCTCCCGGAGAATTCACCTTTCGAGCCTTTATCAATGGGAAAATGGACCTTACCCGGGCCGAAGCAGTTCAGGAAATTGTCAGTGCCAGGACCTCTCAAGCACAAAGCCTGGCTTTAAACCGCTTAAGCGGTGTGATATTCCAGGAGATTGAGGCAATCAAAGACCTGATTCTCACATTAAATGCCAGTGTTGCCCTGGCGCTGGATTATCCCGATGACGAAGTCGAACCACCTCCGGTGGATGAAAAAGCCATCAATCAGGCGGTTTTACGGATCGATCAAATGCTGGCCAGTTATAAAAGGGGTAAACTATTTCAGGAGGGAGTGACTCTCGCCTTGGCCGGCAGGACCAATGCAGGGAAATCCTCATTATTTAATCTCATACTCAAGGAAGAACGTTCCATCGTTTCTCAAATTCATGGGACCACCCGGGATTATTTGGAGTCTACGGTAACACTAGGAGGCATCCCTCTGCGAATCTTTGATACCGCAGGATTGCGAAATTCTCAAGACCCTGTGGAGCAGGAGGGAATGCGTCGAACCGGTGAGATTGTGGATAACGCTCAGCTGGTCTTGCTGGTGGTGGATGCCCAGGTGGGCTTTTTACAGGAAGAGCAGGACTTTTACAAAAAATATAAGGAAAAAACCATTCTTTGCTGGAATAAGGTGGATGCCTGTGATTCACCGGCTCCGAAAGCGGCCATTGCCATCAGTGCATTGAATGGCCATGGATTTCCTCTGTTGGAGCAGGCCCTGCTGGATAGGATTTTTAAAGATACTCCGCCGGTGGAAAGCCCGGTGGTAATCGATTCACAGCGTCAAAAAGAGCTGCTGGAAACTGCCCGATTTGGATTACTCCGCTTTCTGGAGGGATTGAATCAGCAGCTTCCCATGGATATACTCAGCGAGGATCTCCGGGAAAGCCTCAATGCCCTGGGTGAAATTACCGGAGAGGTCAGCTCTTCGGATCTTCTAGAGCTTATGTTCTCCCGATTTTGTGTAGGTAAATAAAAATGGAATACGATGTTTTGGTGGTAGGAGCCGGTCATGCAGGAATTGAAGCTTCCTTGGCAGCAGCCCGTCTCGGTTACTCCACCCTTTTGATAACCCAAAGTCTGGATACCATTGGTAGGCTCTCCTGTAATCCTGCGGTGGGAGGTCTATCCAAGGGAAATATTGTCCGGGAAGTAGATGCCCTGGGTGGAGAAATGGCCCGTTTAATCGATGGCTCGTTGATTCAGTTCCGCATACTCAACCAGAGCAGGGGGCCGGCTGTACAAAGCCCCCGGGCCCAGGCCGATAAATTCCTCTACGCTCATCTGGCTAAAAAAACCCTGGAACTACAGAAAAACCTCCATCTTTTTCAGGATACTGTGACCGATCTTATATTGGATGAATCCCTTCAACACTGCATTGGCTTACGCACCGAGCGGGGCCGGCAATTCCGTGCTAAGAAGGTGGTTATTACCACAGGGACCTTCATGGAAGGAAAAATTTTCATCGGGGAATTTAAGCAATCCTCCGGCCGTTTAGGAGAACCCGCAGCTGTTGGATTGGGTGGCGCTCTCCGTAAACATGGCTACCGTGTAGGGCGGATGAAAACCGGCACCCCCGCCCGTGTAAGAAAATCCAGCTTGGATTTTAGCCGCATGGAGGAACAGCCCGGTGATTCAGAAGTGATACCCTTCAGCTTCGATAGCCCGGGAGTTAACCGGCCTCTGGTGAGTTGTCATATCACCTGGACCAACGAAAAGACCCACCAGATAATTAGAGATAATATGGATAGGTCACCCCTTTATGGTGGTGAAATTGTGGGTATCGGTCCACGTTATTGCCCCTCCATCGAAGATAAGGTCGTCCGTTTCCCCGACCGGGACAGTCATCAGATATTTGTGGAGCCCGAGGGCATAGATACCGAAGAAACCTACCTTAATGGCATTTCCAGCTCTCTGCCCGAGGATGTTCAGGAGGCCTTTCTGCGAACCCTGCCCGGTTTAGAAGAGGCGGAAATCATGCGCCCCGGCTATGCTGTGGAATACGATTATGTGGACCCAACCCAGTTAAAACCCAGCCTTGAGAGCAAACTCCATGGCGGATTATATTTTGCAGGTCAAACCAACGGCACCTCGGGTTACGAAGAAGCAGCCTGCCAAGGATTATTAGCAGGAATCAATGCAGCCCTGTCCCTCAAAGGGGGCGATCCATTGGTATTTGGCCGGGACGAAGCCTACGCAGGAGTATTGATCGATGACCTGGTAACCCTGGGAACAAAGGAACCCTACCGAATGTTTACCTCCCGGGCGGAATATCGTCTTAGCCTTCGACATGATGCGGCGGATATGCGGCTTTATCCCCATGCTCTCCGTGTTGGACTGATTGACGATCATTTTAAAGAGACCCTGGCGAAAAAAAAGCAGGCCCTGGATGAAATACAGGAGCTTTTTAGAACCCAGCGTGTAAATAAAGAGGCCCTGGCCATGGATTTCTTGACGGAAAAGCATCTGGGCAAAGAGATGCTTCAGGTTCTTAAAGACCCCAATGTGAATATCGGCCAATTTGTAGAATTGATGCCTCGTCTTGCTGATTTTCCCCTGGGCTGGCGTCGACAGGCCGAATTGGATATGAAATACCAGGGATATATCGACCGACAGGATAAACAGATCGCCCGGTTTCGCCGAATTGAAAAGATAAAAATCCCTCAGGGCTTTGACTGGCTCGGTATGAAAAATATGAGCACCGAATCCAGGGAAAAGCTTAATGAGATTCAGCCGCTAACCCTAGGTCAGGCCAGCCGGATCTCAGGGGTGCGCTCCTCGGACATCGCCCTGTTGATGGTCATTCTGGAGAAGGACTCATGAATCTCCTTCTAAATGGCTTGCAACAGTTGGGTATTCCCCGGGATGAACATAAAGAGTCTCTATTGCTTCAATATATGGAAGAAATTGAACTGTGGAATCCTAAATACGGTCTGGTTAAGGTGGATAATAGAGACGAGTTAGTGATCCGTCATATACTAGACTCCCTGGCAGGTTTGAAAATTATCCAGAATTATGAACCGCAAAATATAGCAGATCTAGGAAGTGGCGCTGGTTTGCCGGGCATTCCCCTGGCCATCTATATGCCCCAATGCCATTTCACACTGGTGGAACGCATGGGTAAACGCTGCTCCTTTTTGGATAACTGTCTGCTGCAGCTCCGGCTTAAAAATGTAACTGTTGAGAATACCGAACTTAAACAGATTCCCGGTCCCTTTGATCTTGTCACCCACCGAGCCTTTCGTCCCTTTGAAGAGGATATTCTCAAACATATCCTGCGGATCATCCCTCCCGGTGGGGTGATGGCGGCATATAAGGGTAAAAGGGATAAAACCCAAGAGGAATATGAGCAAATTAAGCAACGTTTTAGTTCTGGAGAAGTGATGGATATGAAGGTGCCCTTCTTGAAGGCTGAACGGGTGATGCTGCTGATGATCGGTTAATTGTAGTTTTTAACCTTCTGCAGAATTTTCATCAGATCAGCTTTATTAACCAAGTCTATCAATCTAGCTTCTACAAAGGCCGTTGCCCCTGTGGTAAAGTTCCCCGGGGTCAGACAGAATCCCCGACCCGCGTGCATTTCCTTTGACCGGGCATATAGATCTCGGACAAATAGTTCACCCACCTGACCTTCGGTACGGTTAAATCTAAAAAGAACCACGTCTTCCCATTTTCGTGCTTTTACTTCCACCAAAATATCTACGTAGGAATCCTGCCGGACGGTCACGTCATTTACCTTTATCTTGGCGTTGGGAAATATCTCTACGGTGATTCTGCGGCAAAGGCCGATAAATTCCGAGGAAGGAGCCCTCATGTATACCTGAAGGTTATAATTACTGCTCAGTTCCGAATATCGCCCGATAAGTTCTTTCACATTTTTGTACCCGGGATTTAGGCTGGCTATCTGGTTTAAATAATCCAATGCCGCAGGCATATTTCCACGTTGATTGTTGGTTTCGGCTAGTCGGTACATCAGCTCCAAGCGAAGTTCCGTTTTGATTTCCCGGTGTTTTAGGCCTATTTCATAATCCATAATTGCTAGGTCCAAGTCTTTCTTTTTGGCATTTATACTACCGGAATATAGGGCTGCACTTGGTCCCCATAGGGGATCGGGTCTTAGGTGAGTGAATATTTTTATAGCCATTTCATGCTGTCCCATTTCATAATAAGCCCTTGCCAGAGCAAAGAGAGATTCCTTATCATCGGGAGCATTAATCATGGTAAGTTTTAGAAAGGTAACAGCCTCACGGTATCGCTTCATACGATATAGGGACTGGCCCATATATTTCTGTGATTCGCCATGATCCGACTGACTTGCCAGGGAAATCTTTAGATAAAAATGAGCTTTTTCGTAGTTCTTTTTAAGATATTCCAGTTTGCCCAAATAGGCATTTACTTCAAAATCATTGGGTTTGGTCGTTCGGGCTATCATCAAGGATTTATAGGCTTCATTAAAGTTTTTGCACTGCATACAAGAAAGCCCGTAACGCAGATTGATCTCCGATTCATCCATTACGGAATTTAAACCGCTAAGGTCCATTAGGACGCTGTAGCTCTTCATGGCTTTCTGGTAGTCGCCTTCGTTATAACTTAGATCTGCCAAAGAGAGCAGGGCCGTGGTATCCTTGGGATTAGCAGCTAAACGCTTGTTTGCTTCTTTAAGAATACTGTCCCGGTCTTTTACCCTGGTTTTCCCCTCTTTATTTTTGCTTCCCTTGGATTTCAAGGTCTGAAAAACAATAACAATGGCGGTTAACCCAAGAGCAGCCAAAATAATGATCATTACTATCAATGGAGGCATGTAATAGATTATCGGCAGGGGGTCTAATTTTGTCAATCTAATTAAAATAAATTGACAAAGACTTTAAGGCCAATTAGGATCAGAGTATGAGTGATTTTCCCTTTATAAGCCTACGGCTTGCAGACAATAGTCTCTATTCTCTATTTTCCAAGGATGAATGGGGTTCAAAGGAGATTGTGCTCTCTGCTATGAATCCTGCACAAGAGCGGGTGGAGCTGTTTTTTATAGATAAACATAACAAGCCCCTAAAAGAAATTTCCATCGAAAAATCTGAGGTATCTCAGGGACAATGGGGCGAATTAACCCTGAGGCTTGAACTTCTACGATCTTCTGAATTGTCCATAAAAGTACTGCAGGATGGCGTAGAAGTTATCGCAGAGCATTGTACGGCGGAAGGGGAACCGCCCACCTGGGACAGCCTTGATAAGCAGTCCTTGAATTATCATGGACAGAATCCACTTTCTCAACAGAGGGAGACCAAAGCCGATGCTCCATCATCCCTTGGAACTCCCCTAAGGTTTTTCACATTTTTTTTGTCTGCCCTTTTATTAGGAATTACCATCACTGCCTCCTTTGTCATGGGAAATTATTTGAGCACTCCCATGCCTCCTGAGCTCAGCACCCAGCAGCATTGGGAACAAGATCAGGTTCCTGTAAGATAGATGAAACAGATTTTCCTTATTCTATATACTCTAATTACTCTTTATTCCTGCGTTGAAGACCCTCAGAAATTGTGTACAGCTCTTCTGCAGGAGGAAGATGAGAAACAACAGAAAGCCCTTTCCCGGGTTGCTTTAAGTACTTCTTCTCCATGGAATAGAGAAGCTTTTCTTATAATGGATCTCCAGCAAAGCACCCGTGCTCAGCGTCGTGCCATGAGGAAATTATTTTATCAAGGGGATAATGATCCTGCCTTCCTGCGTTTACTTTTTCGGGAACATCTGCTAAATGATTCCAAAGATCTGAAATCCATGATTTTGAAGGCTGAGGAATCCACCTGGCAGCAGTTTTATCTGCAGCTTTACCAAGGAACGCCCCTGGATACCAGGCAACTACTGCAGCTTCCTCAGGGTGAGGAATTGGAAGAGGCAGATATCTTACTTAGCCGCGGATATGCCCTGTTGGAAGATGAACCACAAAATAGAATGATATTAGATCTGCGTTTGGCTCTTCTGAAAAGAGAATACGGTCAGGCTTCTCAAATATATGAAGATTTACTGAATTCATATGTAAGCTGGGCCCAGGACCCAATGCTTCTGTATCATTGCTGGTACCCAATAGCTCAGCGTAGCGATTGGAATCCTCAATTAAAAAAACTGATCCAATTACCGGCAGATCCTCACCTATCCTTTGCTATCGGAAGAATATATCGTTATAGACAGCAATGGACTCAGGCTGAAAACTGGTTTTCTATCGCTCCTCTCGGAGACCGTAGTCTGTGGTATCGAATAGATTGTCTGCTGAATCAAGAAAATGCTGAATTGCTTCCTCAGGTGATGGAATCCATAACGTCCATGGATGACTTGAGCTATTTTGACGATCAGCTGCAGCAGTTACTCTATTTGCTCATTTCTTATAGAGATTGGGCTGGTATTAAAACTGTTTTAATTAAATTGTTGGAGAAGGAAGAAGGATTTGTAACCTCCCGGTATATTTGGGTTATGGCGAGGTTACAGGATCGTGGTCTCTATGATTCTGAGCTATTTGATTCTCAAGAACTTTACCGATTAGCCGTTCAGAGAGATCCTCTTGGCTGGTACGGCATGTTGGCTGGGTGGGTCGGCGATACAGATAATCCTACCTTGGAAGAACTCCCCGAGGAAATCCAAGAGTTGAAAGATCTGATGAATTTCCAGGCTTCTAGAAGCAGACAGGCACTACCGGAATCCTTTTTAAAGAGCCCGGACATGGTCTTAATGTCCCTGATTTACCGGGGCATGGATGATCTAGCTCTGGAATATTCTAATCTTAGAAAACCCAGTCTTTCTTATTGGTCTGTTCCTACTCTTGTTTCTCTTCAATTGAGGCAGCAGGATTATTATGATTCCATCCATAGCGCTCTATGGGGAGAAAAACAAGATCATTTTATAGAAAATAAAAGGCATTTGCAGTATTTACATCCCTTGGGGTTTCCCTCGGAAGTTAAAAGCTGGGCACAGTATTATGCCTTGGACCCCTGGATGATTCACGGCATAATTCGGGTGGAAAGTGCCTACGATTCCAATATCGTTAGCCGTTCTGGTGCTGTGGGGCTGATGCAGCTTATGGAGCCCACCGCCATGGAACACGGAGACCTCCTAGGGCTGTCTAACCCCGATTTTACCGATCCGGGAACCAATATCCGTATAGGGGGAGCTTATATCATTTGGTTGTTAAACCGTCCCTATGTGGAAAATCTAAGCGATATGCTCATCGCCTATAACGGTGGCCCGGGAAACCTTCAATCATGGAAAAACCGAATGGGAGATCTACCTCCGGAAATTTTTGCGGAAGCTATCCCTTATAGTCAAAGCAGAGAATATTCCCGATTGGTCTTTACAGCAGTCCTGTATTACGGCTATCTTTACGGCAATATCTCCCCCGAGGATTCTCTGGAAAGACTGATTCCTCAGTACCGCTATTGAGGTGAATTATGAATTTATTCCAAAGCTTTTTTTTGGGCTTATTACAGGGTATCGCTGAGTTTCTGCCCATATCCAGTTCCGGACATCTATTGATTGCTCGGCAATTTATGGGGCTCAATGATACTCCCCGATTATTTGATGTACTACTGCATGTGGCCAGTTTAATAGTCATTTTATGGATTTTTCGGAAAAGAGTCGCAGATCTAGTTTTATCCCTTTGGGCCTTGATTCCCGGTAAGGCCATTGAAGAAAAAAAGGAACAATACAGAAACGACAGAATCCTTATAGCTTTGCTGATACTTTCTACTTTTCTAACATTGCTGGTGGTATTACTGCTGGATAAACTACAGATTGAAGCATTGACCTGGCTCACACCGGCGGCCTTTTTATTCACGGGAATCTTTCTTCTCATAACGGCCTTTGTACCTGAAAAAGAAGAGCTAAAGAGGGCTACCTTGTTTCAGGCTGTTATTATTGGGTTCGCCCAGGGGCTGGGTACCATTGCAGGAGTATCCCGTTCGGGTATTACCATAGGTTCTGCCCGGATATGTGGGATGGATAGAGTTAAGGCCGGGGAATATTCCTTCCTGTTGTCCATTCCTGCTATTTTAGGAGCCTTGGTTTTAGATTCAAAAGATGGAGGAATCCTTCTTCAGTCTATTCCTATTGGAAGTCTTGTTCTGGCTTTTTTTACCACCCTTGTGGTGGGTTATTTTTCTTTGACCTTGCTTTTAAGGGTGATAAAATCTGGAAAACTTCATTATTTTAGTTTTTATTTAATTCCCCTGGGGATTGTACTTCTTTTATTACCCCTGCTTTAGTCCTCTCTTCATCTATGATAGATTGACCGGATTACCATGGGTTGATACTATGGGTCATGGGCAACAATAAACCTAATAAAACCCTTTGTATCATCGGTGGAAATCGGGGAATCGGAAAAGCTGCGGCGGCCCATGGGGTAGCTCGGGGTGACAATGTCATAATAACCGGTCGGGATCTTCAAACACTTAATAGCACCCTTGAAGAACTGAAAGATATGACCCTAAGTCAAGACCAACGGGTTCAGGGGTTTGTCCTGGATGTAAGAGATTCACAGGCCCTGAAGGATTTATTCAGCAAGTCTATAACCTGCCCTCTGGATCTTTTAATATATTCTGCGGGGTATTCCTATCCCGGGTATGCAGAAGAAACTCCCCTTGGGGAATTCCGTACACAGATAGAAACCAATCTTATAGGGGCAGCAGAAACCGCCTTGGCTGCCTTACCCTTGCTGAAACAGGCTGGGGGTACGGTGGTTTTTATATCTTCCCTGGCGGGATTGATGGGTGTTTTTGGTTATTCCGGTTA
>JAQICO010000025.1 GCA_027858495.1 Spirochaetaceae bacterium | reverse complement strand
TGAATTTCCCTTTCCCCATAGATCAGATAGCTGGAAAAGCCCTGGATTTGTTTTTCTTCATCTTCAAGAAGTATCACCGCTGTTTTTTCATCTAAATCCTTGGAGAACCGCTGAAAATCTGAATTGTCATAGTTCATGGACATGAGCTCAAACATGGTCTGTTTTTCTTGATGGTTCAGCCTTTTGGGTGGGCAGATTCTATAATTCAGTTTCATAGTCGTCCTATTTCTATAAAGGGGATTTTATCCAGGGGAGCTTGGTCCTGGTATTGTTCAAATACCCGGTAAAAACGGCTTTTATATTGGATATGGGGTAACTTTTTTATGGGAGCCAACAGAGGGTCTTTTTCATGCAGACCAATGGTGAGGCAGTCAAAATCACTGGTTTGCCGTCGAATTTCCCCGAGGAATTCCATAAATATGGTGCTATGGGAATCTTTGCATAGACAAAAGGCCAGAGAAAACATTTTTAATACACTGCCCTTGCGGGGAAGCCCTGGATATCCAAAGAAAGGGAAGATCATTGGGGTCAGAGGACGTATGTACTTTACTAATCCCTGGTATCCCATCACTGTATATTGTTTGTAATTCCGTTGATCCCATATGGCTCCCATGGCTAAAATGCTTCCCCGGGAATCCCGCATTAGTCTGAAATTGGAATAATGGGGGCAGCTATGGCCCTTCAATAGTTCTTCTTTCTTCAACTGGGGAGCATAGCTGTATCTATCCATCTGTTCATCATAGAATTGCAGCATTTCGTCAAGGTCTTCCTCTTCCGGCATACCGAGGGTCCAGCCCTTGGGTAATTTGCCCATTCTGCCGGTTTTCAGAGTGAGGGTGATAATGTCTCCCTGGTAGTCATAGTGGGGCATGGCTCGTCGTTTTTTTTCCAGCAGTTGAATGGCCGGTTTGTTGTCTTCTAATATGGTGGTGAAACAATCCCCTATGCCCAGCTCTTTCATCCTGGAAAAATGAAAGGCATAGCCCTCTCTAAAATGGCGTAGGGCTGATGGGGTATTTTTATTCATTCGGAAGCTGAACAGATAGGCTGTCCGACGGATTTCTCCCTGAATTTTCATTTCATTGACCGCACAAGCTCCAACACCTGCGAGATCATCCTCTTCTGCCAGGTAAACCTCCACCGGGCTTCCCTCCCTATTTAGAGAATCCAGCACTGAGGGGCGTCGGCTGTATAGTAGAGATATTCTGCCTTTAAAATCCCCTTGCTCCAAAATCTCCAGCAGCTTAGAGTCGTCTTCTTTTTGGGCCAGCCGAAAGTGAGGGAATAGTCCTTGGGAACTTTCTTCCTTAATCGAGCTATTTATATTAGCCTTTTCCATGGATCAACTTCTGGGAAAGGTTCTTGGGAAATCTGTGGGAGTCTTTTTTTAGCCGTTTGATATATAGTTTATAGGCAAGATTGCCCACAAAGGTCACATAACCGGGCCCTCCTGAATGTAGGGAGCGTTGGAAACTGGGGCGAACCTTAAAGGTGTTTTCATAGGCCCAAAGCAGTCCCCGGTCCAGCTGGTGGGCGGTCATCCCCTTGGGCTGTATCACCACATGCTGGGTATCGTAGTAGCTCCAATCTTCATGGAGCAGCCGGTCTTCCTGTTTAAAACGCTCATAGGCCTTGGTTCCGGGGTAGGGTGTAAAAAGTGCGTAGCGGGGAATATCGATTTTTAGATCATTTACATGATCCAGGGTCCTTTGGAAGATTTCCGGGCCGTCTTCATCAAAACCAAAGATAAAACATCCCTGTATGGTGATGCCGTGGCGGTGCAGTTTATCCACCACTTCCCGGTAGTTATCCACCTTGTTAAATCCCTTGTGAATCTGCTTTAACGAGGCATCATTAAAGGATTCGAATCCCAGCAGCAGGTAGGAACATCCCGATTTCTGCAGCAGATCCAGCAGTTCCGGGTCCTGGGTCACCCGAGTAGAAGCCAGGGCTCCCCATTTTATTTTAAGGGGAATCAGGGCCCTTAGGAATTCCTTGGCGTATTGGGGATCGTCGGTGAGATGCACATCGCTGATGGCTAATCTTCTGGTGGGGATTTTCCGAATTTCTTCAATCACCTCTCCAATGGGCCGTTTCTGCCACCCGAAACCTGCTGCAGGAACCGTGCAGAATTCACAGGTTCCTCGACATCCCCGGGTGACCATTACCGTATTGGGAATCATATAACTGAGGGATTTTTGGAGGTCCCTGCGGGGAGGGGGAAGCTGGGTCAGATCGGCCGAAGCGCTGTGATATCGGGGCTTTAACTGTCCCTCTTTAAAATCTTTAAGCAGCAGCGGCCAGGTCTCTTCGGCAAATCCCGTGACGATGGAATCAGCCTCTTTGGCGGCTTCCTCGGGCCTTAGGGTTACATGAACCCCTCCCAGAATTACCGGAATGCCTCGGCGGCGGAACTCCCGGGCTATGGAATAGCCCTCCATGGCCGTTCCGGTCATCAGAGAGATCCCCACCAGATCAAAATCTCTATGGTAGGGCACCTTGGTCCCCAGGCTACGGTCCACCAGGGTAATGTGAGCCTGTAGTTCCTCTGGGATCAATGCCGCCAGGGAGCTTAGGGTTAGGGGCGCTTCCCGAAAGGAAATCCCCCGGCCGAAAAGGGTCATTTTGTTGATGTGGCCGTCGGGCATGATTAAAAGTATTTTCATGGGGTTTCCCCGGGATTATATGGATAGTTCTGTTGGAAATGATCTTTTAGTATTTTTTCTTCGCCGCGAATCCTCAACCCAAGGCCGGGGAGCATTATTAGACCACTGAGAAAAAGAAGATTTTCCGTGCAGAGTATCAAACCAATCACCCAAAAGACAACTGCAAGGTACATGGGATGTTTTATGTAGCGATAAATTCCCGAAGTTACCAATTTATGATTCTTTTTTATGGATATAAACCCAGACCACATGGGGCCAAGTTCATGGTGGGAGGCCCATAATAAAAGCAGGTGGAGCCCTAAACTCAGAACTCCAATCCAAGGGATTATCCGGGGAAAGGATCTCTGAGAAAATATCAACCATTCAGGGGATATGATAAAAATCAAGCTTAATCCAAGAATAATTAATAAAGCCAGATTGATGATTATCGAGGATGAATCCCAGGTAAGGCAAATTCTGTTTTCCAGAGTTTGTCCGTATTTAAGACTATAAAACAGCCTCAGATCGAGGCCTATTGATAAATTTATTAGGATTATGTTTGTCACAGCTGCTCCCCAAGCATTTTATCATGAATAAAAAGGGATTACTATTAAAAACATGATCTTGATTCCTTAGAGGAATTGCTAGGGGGGACTGTTTGATAGTGCGGAAATCTGGATAGATCAGGTTCGCTGGACTGTAGATTAATAAATATCCCTTAATTTGGTGCCGGCATAGTAAAATCTATGCCGGCAC
>JAQICO010000187.1 GCA_027858495.1 Spirochaetaceae bacterium | reverse complement strand
AGTCAGATAATCAACCACAAGCAGGGTATCTCCGTGGAAACGGCTAAGCTCTTCGGAAAGGCTTTGGATACGTCACCGGAGTTTTGGTTAAATCTGGACAATCAATACAAATTAAAAACTCTGAACTCTGAACCCCAAGAAGAATCTGCCACCACCAAAGCGAAGATTCGTAAATATATGCCCGTATTGGAAATTCAGAAGAACCGATGGGTGAATATTTCAGAAAAATCCGCTGAGGGATATAAAGCTACCTACCGGGAAATCTGGGATAAGGAATACACCGATATCACCGTCTATGAAAATACACCACAATACGCTGCACGCCAGAATAGGGAAGATGAAGATTATACCCGTTATTACAGCATCACCTGGCACCGGATTGCCTTGAACCGAGCGAAAAAGATTACAGTACCCAAATACAATCCGAAAAAACTGGAAAAGCTCCGTGCTGAATACGCAGCCTATACCCTAAAACATGAGGATGGTGTTAAGGAAATTCAAAGGGCCTTGAATGAGGCCGGAGTGAAATTTCTCTATCAAAAACATCTTACCAAGACTTACCTGGACGGAGCCTGTTTTTATGATGGAAAGAATCCAGTAATTGTCTATACAGCCCGCTATGATCGGATGGATCATTACTGGTTTACCCTAGCCCATGAGATTGCCCATATACTGCTGCATTTTGAAGAGGTTAAATCCTATTACATCTTGGATGACCTGGATGAGAAAGTAAAAGATGAGCGGGAACTGGAAGCCGTTGCTCAAGCCGGAAAAATGCTTAAATATGATGAGATTATTCTTATGGGCAAACCCTATTCCAGGTATTTTTCTGAACGGAATTTATTGGCTATCTCCGAGGAACTGGGGGTTGATCCGGCAGTGGTGCTAGGACGATTGCAGTATGAGGGGATTGTAGATTGGCGGAGCCGGTTGAATAGGTATAAGGGGAAGGTGCGGGAATATTTGATCTAATATTGCAGGGTGATTATCCTATCAAATGAGATGTTTTATTGGTGAGGTTAATAATCTTAACAGTTTCATAGCAATGGGATCAGTTCAACCATCTCCTCTTCTTCAGAGCGAGACAATATATAGAGAGCTATCATCGGGTGCGGTTTCCCGAAGCATTGCGCGAGGCTGTGGAACCCTTGAACGGGCTGGGGTTTCGGGACTGGGAGTATGAGTGAAACAGCCTTCCTAATTAAGCAGGCAACCCACCCTTTTCTCCCCCATCAAGACAGACAAGAACTCGATTATTTTTGAATATTTCAAGGTAGCAACCCTCTTATACCCCCTCTCCCCTACTATATACATGAATAGGTTTTTAATAATATGATATGGTAAATCTTCTCAAGGTTTTTGCATTAGAAATAAGATAAACTTAAAATGGATTATGGCTTCTCAAAAGGAGAATGATTATGGGTCTATTTACCCCCCTTTGGAAACACAAAGATGAGAATAAGCGAATAAAATGGGTGGAAAAATCGGATTTAGAAACACCGGAAAACAAAGAAATTATCAGACAACTTATTAAGATTGAAAATTTGCATGTGATGACCCGTATCACTGCTAAACTCAAGGATAAGGATATTCTCTCGCAAATTGCAGAATCGAACCAATTTTATGAGATTCGAAATCAGGCATATATCAGGCTTGACGAGGAAAACAGCATCAAAGCATTGCTAAACACCATAAGAATGGCTCCTGACAATAGGTTAAAAATAGCGGCTTTAGACAAAATTGAAGATCAAGAACTCCTGCTTAGAGTGGCGAAAATGCCTATAGATCAAGAAATAGGAATGGAAGCCCTAGAAAGAATCAAAGACCAAGCCCTAATCACAGAATATTTCTTATCCAGCTACAGGACGAATCCCTTGAAGTATTTTGTTGTACGTCTAATAAAAGACCAGGAGGTTTTGGCGGGCATTGTCAAAGACCAGGATGATCAAAACCTGAGCAATGCTGCCATTGAAGGTATAAGAGATCTTAGGATTCTTGAGAAACTTAGGACCCTTGTGCCAGATAAATACGTCCTGGCCACCATCAACGATAAAATTTTAGCGCTGAAGATGAAGCATATAGAATCCTGTTCTGACCAGGATGAACTGATGAAAGAAGCACTGACTTCGGAGTTTTCAGAAATCAGACAGACTGCGATTCAGAAGTTAAATGATCAGCTGATACTTGGGCGAATTGCCACAGAAGATCCGGATGATACGCTTAGAAGTCTGGCGATGAGCAGGATCAACGACCAGGATCTGCTTGCAGACATATTTAAAAACCAAACCAATCATGAAATCAGGAAAGCTGCGTTGATAAACTTGACGAATCTGGACATACTTCTTGAAATTGAAAAAACCGTCCATGACACCAAGCTCAATGAGTTCATACAAAGAAGATTATCAGCTGTAAAAATTGTTCATGCGGGAACGATAACCGACCAGGTAATTCTGGCAGATTACGCTCTGAATGGGAATGATATAGACTTACGGATGGAAGCCCTGAGTAATCTGACGGATCAAAAGATCCTAAGGGGCATCGCCAAAAATGACATGGCAGAACAGGTCCGTTTTGCCGCTGCAGAAAAACTGACCGATAAAAGCATCTTCAACAAGCTTAAAAATGACCGGGATGAGCTGAAACGAAGAATCGCAAAGGAACAAAAAAGAAATGCATATATGCTGGAAAAGATGCAAAGCTGTGATATTTGCCATAAAGGGGGGGATTACTATTGCAGTGCCTGTAATTTGGGCATTTGTAAATCCTGTAGCAAAATCGCTTCATCCGATCTGGCTGGAGATGACAGAGCTTGCCCCAGATGTGGCAAAATAATAGGGAGAGAACTCATGGATCGCTGGAATTAGCATTTTTAACTTTTACAGACAGCAATGTACACGATCAGTATAAATAAGCATACTTAATTCTTTAAGGAGAAAAATATGAATAAAAAGTTCCAGGTTTTCTTTATTATGGTCCTTCTAGCAACATTCCTGCAGGCTCCGTTAACTGCAGAGAACTCTACTTCCGATTCTATCATGTTCGAATGGGATTTCTATGGTGTATGGACAGAGTTTCCCGATGATGATGGCACTCTTTCCAGAATCTGTTTCTATCCTCGGGGAAAGTATAGCTATGCCTCTAATGATACTAATTTTACCAGAATCTGGGAATTCTATCCCGATGATCAGCAACTGATGCTAATGGAAGATGCCTTTAATGCTGATTTCTTTCAAGTTATATCCTGGGATGGAGAGCAACTGATTTTCAAAACAAACGGGACAGAAAACTGGGTACTTTACAAACAAGCCGGTCAAGAAGGTCTGGAGAACTGATGTGCCAATAGGAAAGAGTTCTCTTTTCCCGGTTCGATGGTTGGGGATGAGAATTAGGAGAATCTATCATAAGCTAATCAGTTCTTTTATCTTCTTTCCTATTAGAATTAACGATTCATTATGGACTAGGATTTTTTTTGGGGGGGGGCTCTAGTAATAGGTGTAAAAATAGTGTTATCGGACTCATGGCTACTAAAGGAAAAGAAACATTTTATGATAAATTCGGTTTTAAAAATCGTCCTTCAGAAAAATTTGAAAACGGGATGCATTTTTTAGCCATAGAATCATCCCACCATTAATATAGTGATAAAAATCATAGGAATACTATAGCGATTTTCTCCTTGCCCCAATCTTTACAGTCCTTGTAAACTATAGATGAGGATATCCAATGAAATACAACAAACTGATCCGGGACCGCATCCCCGAAATTATCCAAGCCTCGGGTAAGAAAGCCCATGTGGTGCAGCTCTCGGAAGAGGGCTATAAGAAATACCTTTACCATAAGCTGCTGGGTGTGCGGTTTTGCAACAGGGAAACACTAGGGAAAATTGGGAGTTTGAACCACGGAATGGTGGGTGAAGCAAGGAGCGGTGAACGGAAGGGGAAAGGGATTTCAACAACAGATCGACACAGATGGGAATGGGGGATTTAGTGGGAAAGATGTTTTCCTGATATTTTTTGAAATCATCCATCAATAACTGAAGAACATCCCGTGGATTTTCTCCTTGCCCGAATCTTCACCGTACTTGTAGAATAGAGATGAGTATTTTACCATTGTTGTTTTCTTTCATGGGTAATTCCTATTCAAAATACTAATAATGATCCTCTTAACAGTTTCCGATTCTTCCGAACGGCTGGTGGCAATAAAAAGAGTTTTGGAAATCCCTTTGCATCTCGTTAATTAAGGTCAGGTAATCCTCAATATCAGGATAGAGTACTTTTTTCCAGGTATTTCCCTTAATATCCAATTCTTCATGGTCGTAATCATCCAGCAGTTCCAATCCTTTGGAAAATAGTTTTAGCATTCCGAGGCCCTGCTTATACATTTCCTGTTCCATGGCTCTGGTGATAATGCG
>JAQICO010000150.1 GCA_027858495.1 Spirochaetaceae bacterium | reverse complement strand
GAAAGAGAAACCAAAGAAAACATAAATAACAAACGAATATATTTCTTAATCATAATATTAGAATATTCTAATTTTACTTTTTTTTCAAGATTTTTTACACAGTCTATTGACCATAAATTAGGCCTATGATATATTCCTGATCGTATTCAAGGGGCAATAGCTCAGTTGGGAGAGCGCCTGCCTTACAAGCAGGATGTCGGGGGTTCAAGTCCCTCTTGCCCCATATTTCTAAATGTTTATATTGAAAGTTTTTAGAGCCCGGCTTTACGCTGGGTTTTTTTATAAGAAAAAAAATAAAATACAAAAATAAATTAGAATAATTGCCCTGGTTTCAATAAATCGGTTTCAGAAATCCACCCTTGAGTATCTCTGTTAATTTCAACCCTGCACCAGGATCCGCGCTTCTCCAGTAAACGAATTTCCGCGCCTGCATTATAGATCACCCCTTGTTGAACCTTATCGTAAAACAAAGCATTCCCTTGATATAACGGACTATCCAATCGTAACACAGCTATTGGTTTAACTGTCTCTTGATGGATTTCCCATTGAGGCAATAATGAAATGATCAAAAAGGACAAACTTATCCCTAAAATCCATTTTGAATCGATTTTTTTATGAAAAAATAGCGATATAACAAATAAAAGATAAACTACAATACTTATCAATTGCCAGACCAATAGAGGTAACAGGGGAGACCAGAAGACAGCTCTAGATAACAAACTTTGCTTGGGGTTTAATATATCAGAACCGATTTCACGCTTAAGATATTGTATATTGGAAGAGATATCCATTCTAAGTGGGGAAACCTTCCTGGCGGATAAATAGGCCCATAAAGCTTGAGGATAAAGCTCTCGCTGGTAATAGGCATTACCCAGATTAAAATAAATGCCAAAGGGATTATATCCCTTTTGAAGGATTTGCTGCTTATATATTTCTACGGCCTCTTCAAAATCCCCTGAATTATAAGCTTCTTCAGCTTGTTCTAAAAGAATGGTAATATCCTCTTGGGCCGCTAAAGAAAAGCTGAATAAAAAAAACAAAAAAACTATCACTCTATTCATCCTTCCCCTCCAATTGCCTTGCCAGATTATCCAGTTCAAGCCAGTGATCAGATTCCCCTTCATTACCTCCGAAATAGCGTTGCTGTAAAGTTTGTATTTGTTTTTGCTGGTCATGGTCCAAGGTCAATTGGTTTTGTTCTTTCCACTGATTGAATAAATCCAAAGCCTGACCTCCCCATTGAGCTTTATGCCAAGGGTAACCCTTGGTTTTATTTTGAAATATCCGAGTTCTAATGTGCGGGAGCATTAGTATCATGAGTAAAAAAACTGGAATAGTAAAAAACACTATCAATTGTATAATTATGGGCATCGCTCTTAGAGGTTTAGGCTGCCTGATTAATTCTTCTACGGAATAACTAATGCGGAAGGGTGGTTCTGCATCTTGTTTTATAACTGTATCCTGATTGCCAGACTCCTGCCATAATTCCACTTCCGGTTCTGCTGAATCTCCTCCAGTTACATCCAATTGGGGAACCTCAAGGATAAGAGTTTCCACATTGGATAATTCAAGATTAAAATATACAAGTTCCAGAGGTTTCGTTTCAATGGCATTGCCGGTAATTCGCAATTTTTTACGAAGGACCAGAACACCCTGGGAATCCACACGGTTCTCTGCCTCCAAGGGAGAAAAACTTACCCCACCTACCAGATTAATAAAGTCTTCCGGCTGGGGCAGTTGAGCCCTTTGGGGGAATAACAAGCCCTCTATGGATAGTGTCATTTCCAATGGATCACCCACACGAAGCTGACGAGGCTGAAGGTCTAAACTGCCCTTCAAGGTTGATTTTGCCAACAATATACCATTAGGACTTTGAACGATTTCACGGGGTAAGGGCTGAACCTCAACCACTAATTTTTCACTACCGACAACTCTAGAGTCATATACAGCGCGCATAAAATGATCTGTTCCAACCTCTTCATCAAAGCTCAAGGTAACAGGAGCCAATTCCAGGGTTCCCGGGTTTTGGGGAATCAGATAAAAGGGCACCCGAAGAGTGGTAAATTGGTCTCCATGAAAATATTCTGCCGAGATGGGGCAATAAAATTCCTTTCCCTGTATTTGTAGAACTCGAATATCCTGGGAACTATTATCCTTAATGGGCTCCACCGTTATATCATTACGGTTTAATAAAGGAAGATGAAACTGCAGATTATTAACCCTTCCCTTTAAGGCAAAAATCACATCGACCCTGATAGGTTGACCGGGAAAGCCCATGGATTGTTGCGCTTCATAATAGAGCTCAAATCCCTGAACGGTTCCAGCCTCCCCCACCACAATCTGTAGGGAGTTGCTACTTAAGATATCATCATTTATGTTCATTTCTATGGAAGGAATCTCCAATGTGCCAATTTTTAGCGGAATCAGCTGCCAACGCAAACTGACCTGATTATTCCTCTGACGCTTACCATTGATAATTTGTATAGAACTGTTTCTTGAGGTTCCCATATAACTGAGCTGATAATCTTCGTTACCCGATATAGATGGCTGAGAAAGTTGACCGGATCCATTATAAACAAGCTCAAGGACAAGGGCTTGTCCAACCACTGCCTGCTTCTGATTGATTGTTAACTGTAGATCCTCTGCTGCTAACCCCAATTGAAAAACCAGGGTCAGCAGAAAAATTCTACCAATCCTGTTCCACTTCATAATAAACTCCTTCCATTGGGTCTGATAAATCTCTTTCTTCTTGCTGTTGCTCTTCCTGCTGCAATATTTGCTTGGCTAACTGTTCTGGAGTCATCTCCTGGGAATTAGAATCCTGGGGATTCTCCTGGGATTGCTGATTATTCTGGTTGTCATTCTGCTGATCCTGAGTTTGCTGATTATCCTGGTTGTCATTCTGCTGATCCTGGGATTGCTGGTTATCCTGGTTGTCACTCTGCTGATCTTGGGAGGATGAAGAATCATTTTCATCGGGCGGTGGTTCCTGCAGCAGAATACGTTCTAAATTATGGGCGGCATTTTCATTTTCAGGATTCCACTGTAGGGCATCTCTATAGCTCTGCAAAGCCTGTCCTAAAAGATTCTGCGCACCTTCTGCTTCTGTATCCTGATGGTATTGTTCATAGAGGCTGTTCGCTCGGTTATAAGCCGATTGAGATTTGAATTTATCGGAAGAACTAAGATCCTGGGCATGTAGAAAGGATTCAGCAGCCTGATCATATTCGCCCTTACGATATTGTAACACCCCTTGATTGTATTGAGTCTTTGAAGATTTTTCACCAGTTCGCTGTTGAAGTTCCTGCAATAGGTTGTCAGCCTGATTATAATCTTCATTATCCATTGCCTCTTCAAAATCCAGAGATAAATCAGCCTTACTATTTGCCCAAAGACTGGCGGACATTATTATTAAAATAAAAAAGAAGAACCTAAGCTTCATATTTCCTCCCGGTGGCTCGAAAGAAAAGCAGTAATATAAGGGCTAGAACACCGGGAATCAAATACCATTGGTAACGTTCGTCATAATAATAGGCCTCTTCGGCCTTGGCTGTTCCCTGTTGTTCACTTGAAATAAGATTTTTATAAATGGTAGACAATTGAAAGGATGAGGTCCCTACTTCCACAAAGGCTCCTCCGGGGGTGGATGAAGCCATGGCTCTAAGGGTGGGGCTATCCAGCTTAGAGAGGACCTGCTGCCCTTGGTATTCCAAAAAGCCGCCCCCTTCCAAGGGAATGGGTTCTCCATCGGGCCGTCCAAGACCAATGATGATCAAACGGATACCCTCTTCTCCCAATGCCGAAGCTGCCTCCCGAGGGAAACTGTCATGATCCTCACCATCGGTGATAAGTATTACATCGCACTGTTTCCGGGTGGTGTCTCGTTGTAATTCCTTTAGGGCCTGACGTAATGCATCGCCCATCAGGGTTCCTCCCCGGGTAACCGAACTGCTACTTACATCTTCCAATGCCTGCTGCAAAAAAGCATGATCGGTGGTCAAAGGGCATTTCATCACGGTAGAACCAGCAAAAACCATCAGGGCAACCCTGTCTCCCCCCATCACCGAGAGGGTTTCCTCTAATTCATGTTTTGCTCGTTCTAGACGGCTTGGGTAAAGGTCTTGAGCATCCATACTGCGAGAAACATCCAATAGAAGAATCACATCCCGGCCACGTTTTTCGGTGACCTGAAGCTGGGGTTCCCCCGAAGGTCTCATCAGAGAAAAAACCAAAGATAGAAGAAACAGGGCCGCCAGGGGCAAATTGAGAGCAAGATCACGGTTAAATTGGTAAAAGCTTCGGTTTAAACGCCGTTGATTTTCTGCCCAAAACCCTTTTGCCATCATTCTTAAACTACGCCACTGCCAAAGAAGAAGCAGTAGAAAAAGTAAAGATGATAATAACCAGAGACGTTGGGGAAATCGGAAATAGGTCATAATTCCAGCCTCACAAAAATCACTCCTTCAGTAATGAGGAAAAGGATAAAAACAGCCAAGGCGGCCCAAAGGATCTCCTGAAAATACTCCCGGTACTGCAAAGTACTGTAGG
>JAQICO010000165.1 GCA_027858495.1 Spirochaetaceae bacterium | reverse complement strand
GGGTAAAAATATCAAGATTCGCATTGCCGAGCTTGAAAAAGATGCCGAAGCCATGCTGGCCCAATTGCAGGAACAAGGTGGCAAGATTCCCAATATGGCGCACCCCGATGCACCGGTGGGGAAAGAAGATAAAGACAATTCCGAGCTGCAGTGTTTTGGAGAAATCCCCCAATTCGACTTTCAACCCAAGGACCATGTGGAACTGATGGAATCCCTGGATCTAATAGATTTCGAAACCGCCGCCAGGGTTTCCGGATCAAAATTTTATTACCTTAAAAATCAGGCGGTAATGCTTGAATTCGGGCTGACTCGTTTTGCCCTGGATAAACTACAGAAAGAGGGTTTTACCCTGACCATCACACCGGATATTGCCCGGGAAGAAATTCTTATGGGTACAGGTTTTAATCCCCGGGGTGAAGAATCCAATATCTATACGGTGGAAGGTACCGGAACCTGTTTAGTTGGAACAGCGGAAATAACCCTGGGTGGGTATTACGCAGGGCAAATGCTGGATCTAAGCAAAGGGCCTATTCTCATGGCCGGAGTATCTCACTGTTTCAGAAGAGAAGCCGGTTCGGCCGGTCAATATTCCAAGGGACTCTACCGGGTTCATCAATTTACCAAGATTGAAATGTTTGTTTTCTGTAAGGCCGAAGAATCCGAGGAAATACATAGCAGACTTCGGCGCATCGAAGAAGAAATATTCCAGGAATTATCCATACCCTTCAGAGTGGTGGATACCTGTACCGGAGACCTTGGTGCTCCAGCCTATAGAAAGTTTGACCTAGAAGCCTGGATGCCCGGACGTGGGGAATCGGGAGACTGGGGAGAGATCACCAGTACCAGTAACTGTACCGATTATCAGGCAAGAAGATTGGGCATACGATACAAGGATGATCAAGGGAAATCCCGCTATGTGCATACCCTAAACGGTACGGCAATCGCCATTTCCCGGGGAATCATCTCTATCATAGAAAATTTTCAGCAGGCCGACGGTTCCATAGTGATACCCGAGGCATTAAGACCCTACACGGGGTTCGACAGCATACCAGCCAAATAAAGGAGGCAGGCCATGGCCCTCTATTCCAAGGATCTGGGGTATCTAAAAATCGCAGGAGCTGTTCCTTCGGTTAAACCGGGAGACCTTCAGGGAAACCGGGAAGCCATGGTCAAGCTCTATGACGAAGCCTGTAAAAATTCTGCCCAGGTGGTTCTTTTTCCCGAGCTAAGCCTATCGGGTTATACCCTGGCCGATCTCTTTATGCAGGATCAATTACTCAGTGAAGTATTGGCGGAGCTGCAAAATCTTCTCGAGGTCACAAAAGATCAGAATGCGTTGTTAATCGCAGGAGCACCCCTGGCTCAACGGGGTAGGCTGTACAACTGTGCAGTGGTTCTGCAAAAGGGAAAAATCCTGGGTGTGGTACCCAAGAGCTATCTTCCCAATAGCCGGGAATTTTATGAACAGCGCTGGTTTGCTTCGGGCCAGGGAATTTCCGGAGAAATTTCCATCCATGGGAAAAAGGTACCCTTTGGTGCTGATTTAATCTTTTCAGATCCCCAGGACAGCCGATTTAATCTGGCTCTGGAAATCTGTGAGGACCTCTGGTCTCCCCTGCCCCCCAGTACATTTTTAAGCCTGGGTGGAGCCTCGTTAATCCTGAACCCCTCGGCCAGCAATGAATTGGTAGGAAAGAATGATTACCGGAAAAATTTAATCAGCCAGCAGTCGGCTCGTTGTTTATCAGGATATGTATATTGCTCGGCCGGGCCGGGAGAATCCACCACCGACACGGTATATTCCGGACGGGTAATGAGCTACGAAAACGGTAGCTTAATATCGGAAAATCAGCCCTATCATCGAGGGGGCCATATAAGCTACAGTCACATGGATATGTTTTTTCTGGATCATGAAAGAAGAAACAGCAGCAGCTTCCGCCAAGCCGTGGATTTTCATCAAAAGCAGATTGAAGGAATCCGCAGAATTGAATGCAGCTTCCCAAGTGAAGAATTAAAGGAACTACACCGCTGGGTGGATCCCCATCCCTTTGTCCCTTCCCGCATAGAAGAAAGAGAACAACGCTGTAGGGAAATCTTTGCCATTCAGAGCGAAGGACTAATGACCAGGCTGGCCCATATCGGCTGTAAAGACAGCGTTATCGGCCTTTCCGGAGGCTTGGATTCTACCCTGGCCCTTCTGGTTGTTATAGAGGCCTACCGCCGCCTGGAACTTCCCCTTTCGGGAATTCACGGGTATACCCTGCCGGGCTTCGGCACCACCGAGCGTACAAAAAATAACGCGGTAAAACTCTGTGAAGAGCTGGAAATCCCCCTGGAAACTCAGGATATTCAAGCCGTCTGTAATAAGCAGTTCCAAGACCTGGGTCATAATGGAACGGACCATGATATTACCTACGAAAACGTTCAGGCCAGACAGAGGACCCAATTTCTCATGAACAAAGCCAACCAGATAAAGGGTATTGTCATCGGAACAGGAGATCTATCGGAACTGGCCCTGGGCTGGTGTACCTACAACGGCGACCATATGTCCATGTATGCGGTAAATACCGGAGTTCCTAAAACCCTGGTACGTTATCTGGTGGAATATGTATCTCACAGCTATGAAAACAGCTCCGCAGCCGCCATATTGATGGATATTGTGAATACCCCCATCTCCCCGGAACTTCTGCCCCCCGATAAAGAGGGCAATATCGCCCAAAAAACCGAGGATGTTGTTGGCCCCTATGAATTGCTTGATTATTTCATGTATCATGTAATACGCTGCGGCTGTTCTCCCCGGAAGGCCTACTTTCTGGCTGAGAAAGCCCTGGGGGACGCCTACAAAGCAGATTTTATTCTCCATTGGTTAAAAAGATTCTATCAGCGCTTTTTCAGCCAGCAGTTTAAACGCTCCTGTCTGCCCGACGGCCCCAAGGTGGGCTCCCTGGCCTTGTCTCCCCGGGGAGATTGGCGCATGCCCAGCGATGCGTCGGCCAAGGCCTGGCTGAAGGATTTGGAAGAGCTGGAAAGCTGAAGGCTCTTTTATCTAATGGTATAAGTGCTGGTAACCCTAACCTAAAAATAATTTAGATCTTACTCAACATTAACTTCTCTTTAATATTTCTGCATTATCCTCTTTGTAAAGTTCAATAAAAGAGAGTAATATAATGGAAATATTGAAAAAAAATATTGGCAATGGCTCAATACTGGTGGAAATAAAGGAAGAATTGGATCTCTATTCTTCCCAGGATTTTCGA
>JAQICO010000225.1 GCA_027858495.1 Spirochaetaceae bacterium | reverse complement strand
GCCACAATCTTCCGGAGGACAAGCTCGTTTTCCCTTTACACAAAAAGGATTTTCTTGACCTTGATCCTCCAATCTTTTTTCCAAAACAATGCTATGTTCCCAACCATCTCCAAAATCATATTGATAGATTATAGTCTGCTCATCCCTTGATAGAACTTGAGCTAAGGATACTTTTCTATAGTCAACATATTCCATAAAAGGTTCTTCATCCGGTTCTGAATAATACACTCCATCTATGACGAATTGATGTAAATGGGAATTGGTCCAGCCTATGATAGTTTGAATGACCTTGTGCAAATCTGGTAATAGAATATTAGAATCTACAACAAATCGTCTCCAAATAGGCGGTTTAATATTTTTAAGAGTAATTTTTAATTGGTACAAATCATTTTTTGGATACTGCAATACCTTTGCCATAGGGAACTCCTTTTATTTGTAATAATTCTATCCTAAACTAGACGACAGCATTTTACCATCTTAATAACTCAGCTAGTCTTTCTCAATTCTTCCACCCTCTCTAACATCTCAGGACTAACTTTTTTTAATGTTAATAAATGTATAGACACAGATGAAGCGATAAAAAATAGAACTATTCGGACCCACCAAAGATCGATGAATACAAAGGCTGTGGTGCCCATGACCGACCAAAGAAGGATCAGGGTGAACCACCGGGCAAAGGTAGGAATGGCTTGGTATTCCCGGTAACAAAGAATATACCTTCCAAATATTTTATGGCCGATCAGCCAGGAATACAGCCTTGGAGAACTACGGAAAAAACAAGCCGCTGATAACAGTAAAAAAGGTGTGGTGGGTAAAAGAGGCAGAAAAATTCCTAATACTCCTAAAAAAAGAGAAATAAAACCGCCGATGATAAATAAGATTTTTAACATGACCCTCTATTGGTTAGCTGCGATAATATCCTTCAAAGATACTTCTTCATGACGGAAACGACTACTGCCTTTCTCCCCTTTTATCCTGATAATTTGTTCAGGACAGTGATGGGCACAGGCTAGGCAGAACTGGCAGTTTTTTCCAAACATAGGCCCCTTACTTTCCAGAGTAATATTATCCATAGAACAGGTCTTCACACAGATCTTACAGTTTTTGCATTCACCTTGAATATGGATTTTCTTATGGGCTCTTTTTAACAAATGATTATGGTGTATTTGATAGAGCCATGTAAATAAACTCTGCGGCAGGGTATTTCTATGGATGCGATGTTTTTGTCGATGGATTTCCCTTTCAATCAGCGATAATTGCTGATCGATTTTCTTTTCCGGGATTGATGCAATTTCCCTCTGCATATCAAAGAGAGGCAGATAATTATCCACCATTAAGATCTGTCTAAAGTAGGACAGATGAATTCCCCTCTTTTTCATCTCTCTCTCAAGATGAGAAGCCGAGGCACCAGCCATCTTACCGTAGGTCATCACTGCAAAAATATAGGAACTTTTTAACTTTACCTGATCGAGAAACTTTAAAACTTGTTGGGGAGTTCCCACTCCATAACAGGGATATACAATGCCTATTTCGTCGGCCTCAATTTTTTTTATCCCCTCTTTTAGTACTTGAGGGATGGAATACAATTCCGTTCCCAGCTGCCTGGCAACGAATAGCGAGTTACCCGTAGAGGTTAAATAAAATATTTTCATAGACTATTCTCCTAGGCAGTTTTGACGATTCTATGGGCAAGTATGGGGGTGTGAATTAAAAACCATCATCAAGCAAATTGATATTGTAGGCGGCGATTATTTTTTTACCGAAAATCACGCCCTCTCTATCGCTCATAAGTTCTGCCTTAAGCCAACTCTTTTGATTCTGAGAAGAATAGGAGCAGATAAGTACAATATTGGTTCCGTCCACCACTTGAGCATAGGCTTTATCCAATTCCAGGGGTAATACATCGGGCATATAATCCGATAAATATTCCTGTAAATATTCAAATTGCTGCTGAACCATTGAACTGTCCAGAGTAACTTCAAAAAAATCACCGGGATTACCCTGGGAATTTGGATCAACAGGAATTAATGAGGGACCACTTTGGCAGGCAAAAAATAGGGGCAACATAAGCAAGAAAACTTTCTTCATTTCAAACTCCTTGAAATATCATACTTTCATGCAGTTCAGCCAATCCTTAAATATGGCAATTTCTCTATCTCTTCGACTGTTTCCATCGTTGTAGACAATTTGAAAAATCAGAGCCTGAACAAGACGGAACATATGATCCACCGTATCACGAACATTGATTTTTTTTAATTCGCCCTGTTTAACCGCCTGGGACAGCAATCGGGATAGCAGATATTCCAAACGAACGGTTCTTCGTCGGATAAGATCGGAAAACCCCTTACCGCTTTTATTCTCCTGCATTACAAAATCCACTAGGCTTACAAGAAAATCAGAATTGGCACCGCACTTATCCACTATATCAGCATAAATGCGAAAAATCAAGTGACAATAACTTTTTCCGCTGTTTCCTGTGATATTTTTATATTTGCGGTACATATCGTCAGTAAAACTTTTTAAGGCATACTGAAAGATTTCGTCTTTATCACTGAAATACAAATAAAGCGTGGGTCTGGAAATGTCACAGGCTTCGGCCAAATGAGAAAGACTGGTATTTTTATATCCCTCCCGAGCAAATAGAGAGAGGGATTTTCGCAGGATAGCTCTTTTACGTTTTTCATGATCTATGATCTTTGGCATATACCCATATTATAGAGAGTAATCTTTGTTTTGACAATTTCTTTTTATCTGTCAAAAAACCCATACACCCTTGAAAAATCTCGTTCTTTTATGTATGAATTCTGCAATAAGTATAAAATTAGCTGTTTTATTGACAGCAAAGATTTAACGGAGGGTAATAATGTTAAATGCCGGATTTATAGGTTGGCGCGGAATGGTAGGTTCAGTTCTTATGGACAGAATGAAGAAAGAAGGTGATTTCAAGGGAATCACATCAAACTTTTTCACCACCAGTCAGACCGGCCAGAAGGCCCCCGGCTATGGTCAGGGTCCTCAAATTCTGCTGGATGCAAAAAACCTGGACGAATTAAAAAAGATGGATGTAATTGTCAGCTGTCAGGGTGGCGATTATACCATGGAAATATACCCCAAATTAAGAGCAGATGGATGGCAGGGCTATTGGATCGACGCTGCCAGTACTCTAAGAATGGAAGATGAAGCGGTGATTGTTCTTGACCCCGTAAATAGAAAAGTCATCGATAAAGCCTTAAAAGATGGGGGCAAAACCTTTGTGGGCGGCAACTGTACCGTCAGCCTTATGCTCATGGGATTGGGCGGATTATTTGAAAAGGGCCTGGTCGAATGGGCCAGCGCCATGACCTATCAGTCAGCCTCCGGTGCCGGAGCAAAAAATATGCGTGAGCTGGTCACCCAAATGAAGGTGCTGGGACAAGCTCCCGGAGCCCAGTTGCATGATCCTGCATCGGCCATTCTAGGAATCGATCAGACCATCACCGATACCCTGAGAGATCCAAATTTTCCCCAGGAAAATTTTGGAGCGCCTCTGGCTGCCAGCTTAATCCCCTGGATAGACAAATCCATGGAAAACGGTCAGACCAAGGAAGAATGGAAGGGACAAAGCGAAACCAATAAGATTCTGCAGAGCTCCCCCATCATTCCCATCGACGGCGTCTGTGTCCGTGTGGGAGCCATGCGCTGCCATTCCCAGGCGATTACTCTCAAGCTGAATAAAAACGTTCCATTGAAGGAGCTGGAAGAGATCATAGCCAGCCACAACCAATGGGTAGACATGGTTCCCAATAACAAGGAAGAAACCCTGAAAAGGCTCACCCCTGCCTCGGTATCTGGAAGCCTTCGAATTCCCGTAGGCCGATTGAGAAAGATGAATATGGGCACTGAATATGTGGCAGCCTTTACAGTGGGTGATCAGCTTCTCTGGGGAGCTGCCGAACCAATAAGAAGAATGTTGAATATCCTGAGAGAAAGCCTCTAAAACTTATTTAGACTACGTAAAAGATATAAGGGGCTGTCGCAAAAGTCATAATTTTGTTCTGAGACAAGGCGATTTTTGAACCGGCAACGCAGTGTAGATGTACTACATGAGTAGCCCGTGCAGAAAATCAACGCAGTATCAGGGCTTAAGGGGACTTTTGCGACAGCCCCCTTTTTAGGAGATTGGACCATGAAATTTTCCATCGAATGGCTAGGCGGAGCGACCCTGCGTATTAAACTAAAAGAGACCACCCTGATGGTGGACCCCATTTTATCCCCCAAGGGGAAGGTCTTTGCCTTTAGAGGTTTTGATTCTACCAGGACAGACGAAAGTAAGTTCAATGCTGAAGATATGAAAGAAATATCCATTTTTCTATTAACCCACGGCCATGAGGACCATTTAGATAAACCGGCTTTGGAGTCTTTACCCAGGGATAGTTTTTATATCCATCATGGTTCCATGAGAAAAATACTGAGATCCAGGGGATTAAAAAGTCGTAAGGCCCTTAGACCGGGGAAATCTTGGAGCCAGGATTGGGAAGACCATAGAATTACAGTTACCGCTGTGCCTACCAGGCATTGTGCCAACAGAGCCATGTCGCCGCTAGTACAGGGGGGAAACGGATATATTCTGCATCTGTGGGAAGGAGAATTGGATTACCGGATTTATATCAGCGGAGACAGCCTTATGACAGCAGCTCAATTAAAATGGATCGACAAAGTAAAACCCCAGCTTATAATCCTCAACGCAGGAGCAGCATATCCGGGAACTAAAAAATTGGCCCGGATGACCGGACGGCTCACCTGTAATAAAAAGGACATTCAGTATTTGGCTGAAAAATATCCCAATACACGAATTCTCCCGGTGCACTGGGGAGCCTTCTCCCATTACCGAGAACAATATGATGAAATGAATTTTATGCGCGTTGAAAATGTCCGTCTTCTGGAGCCCGGTGAGATTTGGGAGATTGAGAAAACGCAGCGACAGAATACCCAGTACCCCCCAGAGATCTAAAGGGATGATAAGAGTATAAGCAGTAATAATTATATAATGACTTTTGATTATCCTTCAATTGACAAAGGATAAGGATGAACCTAATAATTAATTATGAAGACTAAATATCTATTATTTACAATAGCATTCTTTATTTTGAACCTGAGTCCAATTTTTTCACAACCTAAAGATAATCTGCAGGAAAATTACAATGGCTTTGATCTTTGGAATGAGTTTCGCGTGGGTTATCAATTCAACTTTGAAATTAGAGATTTCCCCTGTTTATCAATGTTGCCT
>JAQICO010000435.1 GCA_027858495.1 Spirochaetaceae bacterium | reverse complement strand
TTTGATCCCCATGGTAAACCCAGTTATCTTGTGGAATTACATTTTGCCTGGAAAGATTTTCTTGTATTATTATTAGCTGGTACAGCCTTGGGACTTCTTATCTTTCTAAAACTCTAAACGTACATGTCCACCAACATACCGATATATTCCATCTTACCTAGACTGAGCATGGCTTCTACGTTGGACTTTATCACATCTTTAGATTGATTCTGACTTTTCAAATTTAGCTGCTGTACTTCTTGAGTCATTTCAGGTGCTGTGGGCGGGGTGTATCCCCCAATGGAGAGATTCATATTATTTGTTTCGGCCCCAAGGTCCATAAACTTAATCTTTAGATAATTTTTTTATTATTTTGAATGCTTTCGATTATGTAGTCGCAGTTCTTTTAAATAAAACATTAAATCCCCGTGATTCAGTAGACCCTTCTTAATGAAATATTGTCCAAATAATCGGTTATTACTTTTTCTTTGGCTGACGATGGCATCGATTAAGGTCCGCCAGCTGATTTTACCTGAATAATAAAGGAATTCTCCAAGCCTTAGGATAAAATGAGGCAATTTATTACTTCGATAATAAAAATCCCCTGCACCATCATTGGGCGTTCTGGCAGTCCAACTGGGGTTCTCTCTATGAGCCGTGGGCGGTGTACTGTAGGCTGTGGATGATCCATGGGATAACTTGGTAATTTGTCCACTTTTTAAATCCATCAGCAGATTATAGGCATCCTGAAGTTCTTGGAATTCCAGGTGACTGGTATTATTTCCCTGTCTGAGCATATCAGGATGGCATAACAAGGCCCTGCTTCGGAAGGCTTTTTTTATCCCTGCGGACTGAAGGTAATGGAGGGTCCCCTGATGAAAGTTAAAGTCTTCACCAAATAGAATCTGTAAGGCTTTTTCCACCTCGGGGGGGGATTGCACAGTGCTAACGTTCAACATTTTCTCTCCATCCTTCTTGTATTAACATCAGGCAAATTGCAGGGCCTCTAGAGCGAACACTCTTTCTTCATCGGTGGGAATTACCCAAGCCTTTAGTCCTGGTATCAATCCGCTTTGGGCTATCACCACTTCTTCATTACGGCTATCTATGGCAGTGTCATCTATATTCCACTGAAACAATTCCATGAAAGATAATACTTTACGTCTAAAATAGCCCTCGTTTTCTCCGATTCCTCCAGTAAAAACCAGTCCTTGGGGATTTTTTAATGTCCCCAGGTAGGCACAAAAATACTTTGCCGTACGGTATGCTGCTACCTCAATCACAGCTTCGGCCTCTTTGTCTCCCTTCTGGGCAGCCTGACGGATTTCATGCATTTCCTTGGTATCTTTGCTATACATTCCCCATAGACCGGATTCTTTATTTAAAATACGAAGAATCTCCTTGATGGATATCTTAAGTTTTTCAGCCATAAGCTCCAAGGCTCCGGGATCGATATCGCCACTGCGTGTGCCCATGACCAGGCCTTCCAGGGGAGTGGTTCCCATGGTTGTATCGCAACCCTTTCCTCCTTGAACCTTAGCCATGGAACAGCCGTTACCCAAATGGGCTATCACCAGATGGGCGTTCTGCTCCTCAATATTGTTAAGCTGGGCAAATCGGTGAACGATGTAGGTATAGGATGCTCCATGGAATCCATAGCGCTGGATATGATGATCTTCATACCAACTTTTAGGAACGGCATAATGCTTGGCATAATGGGGCATATCTCCATGGAATTGAGTGTCAAAAATAGCTGCATTGGGGAGTTTCCCAAAGACCGAATCCCTCAGTGAAGCTAATATAATCTTATGATTGGCAGGATTATGTAGCGGTGCAAGAGAGCCATATTCTGCAATCAATCGCTGAACTTCTCCGTTGGGTCCATCGATAAGGGCTGTTTTCTTAAAGTGTGGACCTCCATGTACCACTCGATGTCCCACTGCATCAAGTTGGATATCGGGAAAATCTTTGTTTATTATCTCTGTGACCGCATGTAGCGCCGTAGCATGGTCCTTCATGGGTTTTTCCCAACGTTCTTTTCTCCCATCCTTTTTAATATCGATATAGCCCTTGGGCGTTCCAAGGCCCTGGCAGTTGAAGTCCATCACCGAATCGACTTTTTCCCCTTGGACTCTTTTTAAAGCAACTTTGATGGAGGAACTTCCCCCGTTGAAACATACCACATGTTTTATTTCATTGTTATTGGACATTAACACTTCCTTGTTCTATTTATTTACTCGGATAATAAAAAACGCCTGCTTTATATAGGAAAGGCTTAAGGTTCTTGTTTTTTATCCTCTTAAAGGATATCAGGATTTTACGGGTTTTTCCAGTGTAAAGTTTGATCAATGGACAGCTAGATTAAATGCAGACTTTTCAACTCTTGCTGAACATATCTGGGATTTAAAGCGGAGAGTCTATTTCTTCCCTTTTCCTTGGCCTGATAAAGAGCTTCATCGGCTGTTTCGATAAGATCCAGGCTATCAAAATAAAAGCCCGGTATGGTGGTGGCAATGCCAACACTGCAGGTTAAATATTTACTGATTCTGCTTTTATCATGGGGAATCTTCATGGATTCAATGCCCCTAAGAAGTCTATTACCGGTTTTAATGGCAGTACCAATGGAGGTATTTCTTAGTAGTACTGCAAATTCCTCACCTCCGTAACGGGCCCAAAAATCATTGGGTGAATAAAATATCCTAGGTAATATCTTTGCCACTGCTTTTAGTACATCATCTCCCATTAGATGGCCGTAATTATCGTTATACTGTTTAAAAAAATCGATATCCATCATTAAAAAACTCACCGGCTCATAGGGATTGAGCCATTCCTGTTCCTTTTCCATCAATTGATTAAGTGCCGCTCGATTATTTAAATTTGTTAAACCATCGGTGTAGGAAAGCCGGAGAAATTCCCTGGATTGGCTCAGGAGCTTTTTATTACGCTGTTTTAATTCAGTTAATACTTCCTTTACTCCACGGGTAAGTTCTCTCAATTCACCGGTGGGCATTTCCGTTTCTTCAAGAGGTTTGTTCATCAGATTATAAACCTCATGTTGAATCAGCTCCTTGAGATAATGAATCGGGTCAATATATTTTATATTGAATTGTTTTAATAACAACAAATACCCGGAGATAAAGAGAAAGAGGCTAAATAGTAATAGATTATTCATTCCCCAGCGGATACGGTTCATGGGATTCTCGAATATTAAAATATCCTTTCCGCTATTATAGACACTTAAACGGCCCTGGTTAATCATACTTTGAAGAGGTGGGTCTGAATAATAACGATTTCGGTATTCCTGGGTGCCTAGATGTTCCACATCAACGTAGGGTAATGTGCCCTGCTGCTCAATCACCTCTATCATCCACTGTTGGGTCTTTTTAATGCCCGGTTCTACCAGGGTGTTAATCACCAATAGTTCAGAAAAGATTATCAGGATAAAGAGAACAAGGATGGTGAAATGAAAGGGTATCTTTCTTAACATTATTTAAGTCTAAAACACTGAGGGTTTTTTTCAAGTTGTAAAATCATAAAGTTCTACTATAATTTAATCATGGCGGAATTAAGTTATTCTCAACAGATTGGTTCCTTTTTATGTTTTGGGGTGGTTCTTCTAGTATTAATAGCCACCGTTTATATCCATAGAAAGTTAAAAATCCACAGTTTGATTTCTCTCATTTCTCTGTTGACTATTTCCAGTGCCTTTTTATTTTTTGAAGCCATTTATGTTTTGGCTCTGCTTAGGGACGTCTCTCCCATGGTTACTATGCAGCTGGCCAGACTGCAGGAACTAAGTCTTGTGTTTTTTATTCCTGGATTATTATATTTCCTGGAATCGGTGTTTGACCTACCAGTGAAAACCAGAATTGTTAATAGGGTAATGGCCTATATCGCTGTTACAATCAGTTTGATGCTTATTTTAGTTGCTTTTATGTTTCCTGACTCTTTTATGTCTGTAACTCATCTGCAGCAGCAGATTAACAATCCCATGGATTCAGGCCGGGGAGAAGAGGGATTATTTTTTATGATCCGGGATCTCCTTTTAGGTTTAACCATGATCTATTCCCTGGGTATTTTGCTGGTGGCTCATGATAAACTCAAAGTGAATATGATCCCCATTCAAGTGGGGTTAGGTTTGTTTTCGGCATTCTTCTTTGCCTTTTTTGAGTTGCTGGCAAATTTTACGGGATCTTATCTAATTATTCCAATGTTGGAGGTTTCTCGATTGGATCTTGGGCTCACTACATTTGCCTATATTGCCTTTATTGGGGTTTTGAGATATTTTTTAGCTGGTTATTTAAAAAATAGAGATCTCACCGAGGCGCTAAATAATGAAAAGGACAAATTAGCCCGTTTAGCTGCCTTTGACATGAAAACCAATACCTATAATAGAAGAATCTTTCTAGATCACATGGATTCTCTCTTCGAAGAGAGTGAATCCATAGGAATTGTTATGCTGGATATTGAGGGATTTCATGATTTAAATGAAGCCTTTGGTAATCTGGTGGGCGATGAGATTCTGATACAGGCCGCTCAGCGTATCCAGCAAAACGCACGGTCCACCGATAGGGTTTACCGTATGGGCAGTGATGAATTTGCCATCATTTTATTGGACCTGGAGCAGAAGGAAATGCTGATCCGCTACGTGGAAGTGTTGCATGCATTGTTGTCCCAGGTTTATAAGGTGGAACATCAGGAATATTTTATACATTCCAGCATGGGGATTGTATTTCTGCCCGATGATGCCTCAAACGCTCAGGATGCACTGAGTTATCTCTTTAGTGCCTTAAGAGCAGCCAAACAAAAAAAATCTTCCTTGGTCTTTTTTAATCCTAAACTCCGCCAGGATCAGGAGAGAAAAGCAGTAATCGCCCATCGTATTAGAGAGAGTCTTGCCAAGGATGAGTTTTATGTATTATATCAGCCCATCGTTGACCAAGAGCAAAACATCATTTCTGCAGAAGCTCTGATCCGTTGGCGGGAGCATTATTTCCCCGATGAATTCATTCCCCTGGCCGAATCTGCCGGGCTGATGCAGGAATTGGGCACTTATATATTTAATTTGATAATTCGGGATTTGATTTTGCATCCCCAGCTTTCTGTTCCTGTTCATGTTAATTTATCACCGGAACAGTTTCGCGAAGATGATTTTGCCAGTATGATTTCTGCACGTTTGCAAGCCAGCGGCATAGAAAAAAAGAGGGTGGGTTTTGAGATCACTGAAAGTTTTATGATGCGCGATGAAAAAAGCACCGTGGAGAATCTTAAACAATTGCAGGAGGCAGGCTATTCCGTTGCATTGGACGATTTTGGAACAGGCTACTCTTCCTTGAGTTACCTGAATAAACTTCCCATTGATTCCCTTAAGATCGATAAGGCCTTTGTTGATAATGTACAAGAAGAATTCAGCGACGACAAGTTGATTCTCAGTATCATTGATCTAGGGCAGAAATTTAATCTTAGGCTGATCGCTGAAGGAGTGGAACGGGAAG
>JAQICO010000309.1 GCA_027858495.1 Spirochaetaceae bacterium | reverse complement strand
TTTAAATATTAAATAAAGAATCCTAACAATAAACATATCTCCCACCTACTATTGATTTCTAGAATGGTTAAAAAAAGTATATCACTAACTAGTAAAAGGATCTAACAATATTCTTTGTTAATTAGAGAATGGCGGATTTCATTTTATAAAATAATCTGTTAAATCTCCTCTTGATCCTGTCTATCCTGTCTATCCTGTCTATCCTCTTGATCCTGTCTATCCTGTCTATCCTGTCTATCCTGTCTATCCTGTCTATCCTGTCTATCCTGTCTATCCTGTCCATCCTGTCCATCCTGTCCATTTACAAAAAAGATTTTTAGGTCGCCCATAAATAAAAAAAGGCCCCAACCTAGTGGGACCTTATTCTCTACAATATATGCATTTTCTTATTGGGCGATAATGGACTCGAACCATCGCCTCCATGCATGTCAAGCATACACTCCAGCAGTAATGCCTATTCACTTTCCTGGGATTTTACAATGCTACCCGGAGTAAGAACCTCTCCGTTTTTTCGGCTGCATTCCATACCCAAATGAAGCGCACCCTCCAGAGGTACTCCCTGACCCAAGGCCGATGCAATTCCGGCAGTCATGGCATCTCCGCAGCCGATGGGGTTCACCAGCTCCATTTCCATGGGATTGAAACGTTCTATATTACCCTGTTGAGCCATAAGGATTTCTCCTGCCCCCTGGGTGATGATAAAATCATGCCCCTGAGAAGAAAGCTCTCGGAGTTTTTCTTCCATCAAGGGAATCCATTTGTCTTCTGGTGGCTGGCTGTTATCAAAGTCCTCCACAAAGGACTGAAGGAACTCGAAACTATTTATTTTAATGATCTTGGGATTCAGCTCTAAAAATTGGGGAAGGTCTTTATTATTGATATCCAGCACCAGAGGAATCTTCTGCTCTGAGGCAATTTTTGCACAATCCAGATAAATATTATCGCTAAATCCGGGCGCCTTGGAACCAATAATAACCAGCATATCGGCTACACTTAAGGCTTCGATAAAACAATCACGAACGGAAGAATCGCACTGTTCACCCACCGGTTCCCCTTCTTCCACAATTTCTGTGGCATCGTGGGGTTCTTGAGAAATAAGAGTGTGGCAATAGCGGATTTCACTATCCGACTCTGCCCAAACCATTTTTACTCCATCCTGACGCATCTGATCAATAAAAAAGTCCCTGTTACGCCCTCCCAGTTGAGTTAAATAGGAAACATTGTTACCCAATTGAGCCAAAATTCGAGCACAGTTGGCTCCCTTCCCGGAGATGGTAAGGTTGTATTGACTGCAGCGGTTGACCTGCCCTCTCTTCCACCCATGGGTGAAAAGGCTGGTTTTCTGTAATGTGGGATTCAAGCTTAAGACCAGTATATTAAAACTCATGTACCTTCCTTTATTGGTTCAACAATGATAACATATACCCATGGATCAAGCAAAGGGCTCCGAGGATTTTTCCATAAAAAATCGACTTCGGCAACGAATAAAAAAATCCATTAAAGACATCTCTGAGCAAGAACAATTGGAATTATCCGAGGATATCTGTAAACAAGTAGAATCCTTAGACACATTCAAAGAGTCCCAAAACATCCTTGGATATTATCCCCTGGCAAGGGAAGTGAACCTTATTCCTCTTTGGTTACAGGTTATAGCTCGTGGAAAAAAACTATACCTACCCCGGATTGATGGCGAGACCATGGACTTTTTATTGGTCAATGATATTAATAGTTTACAGCCAAACCCATGGGGAATTATGGAACCGATCCAGGGGTCACCCTTCTGGCAACCCGGAGATTCCTCCCTGCTGATAGCCCCCGGCCTAGCCTTTGACCTGCAAGGCGGAAGATTGGGACGGGGTGGAGGGTTCTACGACCGTTGGCTTAATCTATGGGCTAATAGGGTCTACAGTATCGGGGTCTGCTTTCCTCGTCAACTGGTAAAAAAGGTACCACGATCCTCCTGGGATATAGGCCTTGATAGAATAATCAGTCCTTTAAAAGATATTCAAAAGACTAACCCTTAAAACTGATAATTTCCTTATACATGTCCTTGCTGGTTTGATGAGAAAAGAGTTTGTCCTCGGGGGTTTTCCAACCATCTCCCAACAGATCGACTTCTTCTTGAAAGCAGCCTTGGATCTTGTCAAAGACTTCCTCGGGCAGGTTCATTTCTTTATCCAGTATAATGAGGCATTTGAATCCCTGACGAAGCTGATTCCATCGGAGTTCCCGAATCTGATCTATGGGTATTTCCCCAGTGGCCACCAATTCCAATAGAAAACGCTGATCCCATTCCCAATGAAAGGAATCTAACATTGTCTGAGCGATGTGTGTATGTCTTTCCCGTTTATTTCTTTCACTACGGCGATTACTATTATTCATGAAGATGAGTGTAGCACATTCTCAATGAATATCTCAAGCTGACAAGAGAGGAAGTTGAAGGGATATTTTTGCTCCCCCCATGGATGAAATTCCCGCAGAAATGGTTCCTCCATGAAGTTCTGTGATGGCCTTACAAATTGCCAACCCCAGCCCTCGGCCTCCGTCACTGCGCCTACGGGCTGCATCCACTCGGTAGAAACGTTCAAAGACCTTCTCCTGCAGCTCCTGGGGAATTCCTGGCCCGGCATCTTCAAGAGAGATTTCCAATAGGGCCGGAGTATTATCTATGCTGGGGTTCCTGTTAAGCCTGAGGGTTATGACAATCTCTCCCTTTTGCGGACTATGGCGCTGGGCGTTATTTAATAGATTTCTAAAAAGTTGTTGCAGCCTTAATCGATCTCCTAGAAAAGCAGGGAGTTCATCGGGGAGATTCAGGATCAGCTTTAATTCTTTAGCTTGAAGAACATCCTTCATGGAATCCTTTAAATCTTCAAAAAAACCGGCAAGGTCCATGGGCTGTAAATGCAGTTCCATGGAGGGAGATTCCAATGAACTTAGAGTCTGAAGATCGGTGATGAGCCTTGAAAGATGCTCTGCTTCACGGTGTAAAGACTCCAGCCGTTGGACATCGGGCTGGTATATACCGTCTTTAAGCATCTCCAGACTTCCCTGAATCAGGGCCGCGGGAGTTCTTAGCTCGTGGGCTGTATCAGCGATAATCTGTTCTTTCCATTGTTGGGCCTGCTGTACCGCCTGGGCCATATTGTCAAAGCTCCGGCCCAATTGAGCTATTTCATCGCGGCCCTTCAGACCGGTACGGGTATTCCAGTTTCCCAAAGCCAATTGATCGGTAGCCCGATGTATTTTCTCTAGGGGAGAGAACAGCCTATTAATAAGGAATAATCCCAAAAGTATTCCCACAAGGGAAAAGAACAAGGAACTTATGACAAAACCCCGGTTAAGACTTCTTAAAAAGGCCTGATCACGAGGGCTGAGTTCTCTCTGAATCATGGTACCCACAAAAACATATCCCCTAGGATTATCATCACTTCCGATGGGGATTCCAAGGTCCAGTTCTAAATTTTGGTGTTGGGGATCAGCTTTATCGGTACTGAACAATACATCCCCCTGAGGATTCAGTATAATCATCATTCTGGGGGCCATATAACCTTCGAAGGGATTACGCAACATGCCCGGCATGGACCAGTGATGATCCATTGATCTCATATTCATGGGCATTCTACCCATGGTGATTCCCCTGCGATTCTGATTTTCTGGAGGCATCAAAGATTCACCGGGGAGAAAGAGTTCCTCACCGCCTCCGCGGTAAAGCATCTCTGCAATCATCTCCGCATGATTTCTATCGGAGGAGATTAAATATTGATCATAACGTCCCTTTATCAAGTTTTTCACCATAACAAAGGAAATGCTGTTTGCTCCGACAAAGAGCAGCATAAAGAGTATGATGATCTTCCATTTAAGACTATAACGATTCATTTATACTCTCCGCTGAAACGGTACCCCACTCCCCAAACAGTTTGAATAAAACGGGGGTTTGAGGGATCCTCTTCAATCAATTTGCGGATATTTTTTATATGAACATCCATGGTTCTTTCATAGCCTTCCCAAGGATCCTGTTGAAAGCTCTCCAGAAGTTCCATACGGCGATAGACTCGACCGGGGTTAGTCATAAACTTATGTAATATATCAAATTGCACAGCCGTTAGTGGGATTTCTCTTTCCCCTAACCAAAGCTGTCGAGCCTGGATATCCATCTTCAAATCGCCCTGGATAATTATTGATTCTTCCTGGGGCTCTATGCTGGGCTTCATTCTACGCAGGATTACACGGATTCGAGCCTCCAGTTCCTTTAAACTGAAGGGTTTAGTAATATAGTCATCCGCTCCAATTTCCAGGCCTAGAAGTTTATCTCCTTCTTCGGCACGGGCGGTTAAAAGGATGATGGGAACTTGACTTTCCTGTCGGATACGACGGATCACATCAAAGCCTTCCATACGGGGCATCATTGCATCGAGCAATAAAAGCTGAGCCCCATTCTGGCGGAATATTTCAAGGGCTTCGATACCGTCGAAGGCGGAAATAGTTTGGTAACCCATGGCCTGTAGGTAATCGCAGATCATGGAGTTCATGGATTCTTCGTCTTCTGCAACAAGAATGGTAATGTTATCCATGGGCTGCCTCCTGAATTGATTATACCCTATGTGTCCAACATCTTACAGTAGCTTTTACTATATAGAAAAAACCAATGTAAGATGTTGGACACATAGGGAAGGAAAAAGGGACTGTCACAGTTATACTTTTGCGACAGCCCCTTTGAAATCTTTATTCCTCGGTGGATTCCTCATCCAGGTCTTCCCAGTATTCATCCATACCTCGGCCTCTGTCTCTTCTTCCCCAGCCAGCACCGCCGCAGGGTCTGTCATCATCATCGTAAGGAGCATAGCCACCAAATCCTCCTCGGGGTCCGCCAAATCCCATGCCATGGGGGCCCCCAAGGCTAATGGTTTCTCCGTCCACGGTCACAGCCAGGGGCATAAACATGGCAAATTCCTCATCGCCCTTGGTAAATACAACAGGTCCTTCAAAACCTTCGGCTACTATGGTTTTACCCAGCAAATCTTGAATCTCTTCTTCTTCCATTCCACGGGGCCCCACCATATAATGGGTATTTCCCAGAAGGATCTCATAATGGCCGTAATTGTTCAGCTCAAGAGTACCTTCAATCTCCAGAATTTCCTGGGGTTCACCATCAAAGTCCATCATGTGACCACCGGTAGCTCTTGCGCCATAACCGGGTCTACCATAAACATCATCCTTTCCTTCGGCAAAGGCTGCCAGGCAAAGGGTACTTAATAAAATTAATGTGATGATTCGTTTCATATCATCCTCCTGTTCTGTTTGATGTTCTAAATATCGCAGCAAGATATGAAGGAAATGTGAATGGGATCTGGGGAAAGTCTGAATTACCGGCTTTTTAAAAGAAAAATGCCGGTAAAACCAGGATTATTGGGTTTTACCGGCAGGAAATTACTTTTTTGGAAGGGATTTACCAAGAGACTAGAATCGGTGAAGTATAATATTTTGGACTTATGGTACCATTACCTGCTTGTCCTTGATCATTAAAGCCCCAGGTCCAGAGAGTTCCATCGGAAGCAAGAGCAGCGAATGAAGAATTATCC
>JAQICO010000311.1 GCA_027858495.1 Spirochaetaceae bacterium | reverse complement strand
GGGATTCTATTCTTTTCTGATGCGGTACAGGCCATAGGTAAAATTCCCGTGGATGTGCAGGAAGTTCCGGTGGATTTTTTAACCTTCAGCGCCCATAAGTTTCATGGTCCCAAGGGAATTGGCGGTCTATATATGCGGCAGGGACATAATCTAACGCCCTTGATCCACGGTGGGGAGCAAATGGGAGGCCATAGAGCTGGCACAGTAAATGTGGCCTATTTGATAGGTATGGGATTAGCCATGGAAATGGCCATTGATAACCTGAAATACGAAGAGACCGAGGTTCGTAGATTTAGAGATAAACTGGAAGATGCCCTACTTACCTTGGATGACACTGTGATAATCGGAAAACGCGAACGAAGAACCCCCAATACAATATTGGTAAGCTTTAAAGGAATAGAGGGAGAAGCATTTCTATGGGATCTAAATCAAAGAAATATTGCAGCCTCCACAGGCAGTGCTTGTTCTTCCGAAGATTTAGAGGCCGACGCCACCTTCAAAGCTATGAATGTTGACGCAGACCTGGCTCATACGGGAATACGCTTTAGCCTCAGCCGTTTCACCACCGAGGAAGAAATAGACACCACCATTATAGCGGTAAAGGAAATAGTAAATAGGTTAAGAAGTATTTCCAGTACCTATAAATCCAATTAGCGGAAAATAAAAAGGAAAGAGATCTTCACAATTATTCCAGCTATGATTATATTAAAAAATATCCAAAACAGGAGTTAACAATCCAATGGGCAAGAACGACTTAATAGGCGGTTCATTGTGGGATAACTATTCCCATAAAGTGGCGGACCATATGAATAATCCCAAAAATTTGGGAGAAATCACCAAGGAAGAAGCAGATTCTCTTAACGCTAAATTGATTGTGGCTGAATATGGTGCCGAATCCTGCGGAGATGCGGTTAGATTATTCTGGGCTGTGGAAAGGGATTCTGGAATAATTGTTAAGGCCACCTTTAAAAGTTTTGGTTGTGGTACTGCCATTGCCTCCAGCGATATGATGGCCGATTTATGTCTTGGGAAAACCGTGGATGAAGCCGTGCAAATCACCAATATCGATGTGGAAACTGCATTGAGGGATGATCCGAATACTCCAGCGGTACCTCCTCAAAAAATGCATTGTTCAGTCATGGCCTACGATGTGATCAAAGAGGCTGCGGCAATTTACAAAGGTGTGGATAGATCCACCATGGAAGACGAAGAGCTGGTCTGTGAATGCGCAAGGGTCACCCTAAAAACCATTCAGGAAGTAATTAAAATCAACGATCTGAAGACCGTTCAAGAAATCACAGATTACACCAAGGCCGGAGCCTTTTGCAAATCCTGCGTAAAACCCGGCGGACATGAAAAACGGAAATTTTATTTAGAAGATATACTTAAAGAAACCCGTGCGAAAATGGATTCCGAAAAGAAGAAAGAAGCCAGCTTTGAAGAGATGAGTCTCTTCCAGAAAGGCAAGGTTCTGGAAAACTTTTTTGACGCTGAGATTCGCCCGATGCTTAAAAAAGACGGCGGCAATGTGGAAATCATGGACCTCTCTGAAAAAGATGATAAAACTGTAGTAACCATCAGTTATCTTGGAGCCTGTCTGGGATGTGCAAGTTCTCTTTCGGGAACCTTTAACGCCATTGAAATGATTATTCAGAACAAGCTTAACGAGAAGATTGAGGTAATAGTTCAGCAATAACACCCATTAGGATGCTCTAGCTTATACATTTTATCCGCATAATCAACCAACAAAAACGGTTTTCAGGTAAGACTATCATGGTAAAACCATGGGATTAACGGCAATATACAGGCTGTTGATTACCCATAGGATAATTGACCATTTTCCCCCGTTGCCCCGGGTAGTTGTAATCCGACGAGGGGACTTTTTTACCTAAGGGTATCAGCCCGGAAGACCAGCTCTCCGGGGATAACTGGGGAAATAACCAAGCTTGCTGAGCCGGAGAGGCTTCCAAGATGGGCGGTTTTTTGCCATTGATCAGAATCCATGGGGCTGCACGTTTGGTTAAAACACCCAGATTTCTCAGATCCTTCAATTCACTGAGACTGGCGGACTTAGAAAATTCAACCAATCGCTGAGCTGAAACAGGACCAATTCCGGGAATCTTCAACAGATCAAGCAGCGTTGCTCCATTTACCTCCATGGGATAAAGATGGGGATTTTTTAGGGCATAGGCCATTTTGGGATCCACATGGAGGGGAAGATTCCCCTGATCGTCAAAAACCAGATCGGGAAGACGGAATCCGTAAGAACGCAATAAAAAATCGCTCTGATAAAGCCGATGCTCCCGGACAAGTCCATTGGGTGTCGAGGGAAGTGCCTTTTTATGGGGCTGCTGATAAGCTGAAAAATAAGACCGGAAAACGTAGAGATCCCGATATAACCAGTCTACGGTTTTTAGGATATCTCCATCGTTCTCTCCACTGGGTCCAACGACAAATTGAGTGGTCTGACTACCGCTGCGAACCTCTCCCATTTTAATACTCCGGCCCATCCAATGCATCCGCTTTAGCAGCCCGCTTTTCATTTGTTTTTCAGGAGCCACCTTGGCCAATCCCTGCAAGGTTGCTGATTCCAGGTTTATAGAAACTCGGTTTGCCAAATTCAAAGCGGTCTGAATTCGGTCTTCTGAACATCCGGGTAGCACCTTTAAGTGGATATAGCCGGAAAACCTGTATTTGAATCGGAGTATTTCTGCGGTTTGCAATAAATCCTCCATACTTTTATCGGGGGAATCTCTAATTCCAGTGGATAAAAAGATACCATGTACCCAGCCTTTATACACAAACTGCATAAAAAGCCTGGCCAACTCCTGCGGCGCAATTCTCATTCTCCTCAATCCATCATTTTGGGCTGAAAAGGCGCAGTAACTGCAGTGATTTTTACAGGCATTACTCTGTAGAACCTTCAACATGGAGACCTGACCTTTTCCCGGCATTGCCCTGGGAAAAAGCCATTGGTTGGGGTTTTTAGGAGATTTGCTTCGCCCTTGTTTTCCCGAGGAATTACTGTTGCAAGAGGCTAAGCAGACGTCATAACGAGCGGATTCACAAAGTTGTTCCAACTTCTCAAAGGCTGACAAAGAACTATACATGCGTATAGTATATTTTACATTTCCATTCATATCAAGTTAAAAAAAACTAGCTTTTTTAGGTTTTGTTTTCACGTTGTAACCTATGGTACATATAAATATATTTTTATCGATATACTATTATCACAAAGCAGTTGCTTTCTGATCCAAGGTTTATTAGCTTAGGCTTACATCATGTTAAGACCTAAAGGAGGCATTTATGAAATTAGCCGTTTTTAGTACCAAAAATTGGGTAAGACAAAGTTTTGTTGAAAAAAAGCCCAAGCATATAGAAGTTACCTTTTTAGAGTCTCGTCTCACCGAAGAAACCGCGGCATTGGCCAAGGAGTTTGACGGGGTATGTGTCTTTGTAAATGACCATGTTACTGCCGGAGTAATCGATATTCTTGCCAAAGGTAAGGTAAAAATCATCGCCCTTCGCTGTGCAGGTTTCAACAATGTAGACCTAAAACAAGCAAAAAAACAGGGCATCATGGTGGTCCGGGTACCGGCCTATTCTCCCTTTGCCGTGGCGGAACACGCCCTTGGGTTGATTATGACCCTGAACAGAAAGTATCACCGGGCCTATAACCGGATTCGTGAGGGGAATTTCTCTTTGGACGGTTTGCTGGGCTTCGATATCCATGGAAAAACCCTGGGCGTCATTGGTACAGGTAAAATCGGTCAGATCTTCATCAACATTATGAGTGGATTTGGCTGTAGAATTCTTGCCTATGATAAATACCCCAGCCAGGCAGTGAAGGATAAGGGAGTGGAATATGTTGAACTGGAAGAACTATACCGGCAAAGTGATATCATAAGTCTCCATTGTCCCTTAAACCACGATACCTATCATATTATCAACGAATACGCCATCAAATCCATGAAGAAAGGCGTAATGATCATCAACAGCAGCCGGGGCCCTTTGATCAACACAGCAGCGGTGATTGAAGGTCTAAAAAGCGGAGTCATCGGTTACCTGGGGCTGGATGTGTACGAGGAAGAAGATGGCCTGTTTTTTGAAGATCTTTCCGATCAAGTGATTCAGGACGACACCTTTGTCCGCCTTCAGACCTTTCCCAATGTTTTAATAACAAGTCATCAGGCCTTTTTTACCAAAGAAGCCGTGGGTAATATCCGGGATACCACCTATGAAAACATCAAGGAATTTATCAGCAAAGGAACTTGTAAAAACCAGGTGCTGACCACCGGGACAGGAAGGACATAGCTGGAACCTGAGCCATGTTCCCATAGGCTAATTCACTATTATCCAACAATGTTTGTTTTCCAGGATAAATTGGCTTATAAATGTAAGTATGAAGGAAAGAATCGGACAGTTTCTAGTTAGACTGGATTTACTCTCCATGGAACAGGCCGAAGAAGTATTGAGAATCCAGGAGAACCAGCCGGATAAAAAATTCGGAGAGATAGCCATAGAGCTGGGCTATATCACTCCCGAGGATATGGAGGAAGTTTTTAAGAATTCCTGAGGCTAAAGAACAAAAACTCTCAATTACAACCAATAATCGCAATTCAATTCTGTGCTGTCTACTTTAGCCCCTAGTTTTCTATAAAAATCTGTAGCATTCTTATTCCATCCTGAAACTTGCCAACGAACTTTTTTACATTTTTCTTCTCTTGCTTTACCTATTACAGAATCTATCAGTTTTTGTCCTAGCCCCTGTCCTCTAAACTCTGGCTTTACATATAAATCATCCATGTACATGGATTTCCCGATCCAAGTGAAGTATGCAAAAAAGTATGTAGCATATCCCACCAACCCTCCTGACTGCTCTTCAATTACAAATCCCTTTAAAAAATCCGATTCTTCTTTCATTTGTTCCTCAGAATTATTCATTTTCTCAGGCATTTTTTGAAATGCAGCGAATTCCTTAAACATTGAAATCAGTTCTTTGTAATCCTTTGACTCAATTGGCCTTATATTAAATTCTATTTCCATTTTCTAATCCCCTTTGCGTGATTCTTTCTTAATTTCTATTATTTCCTCAGTCGTTCCATAGATAGAACAAGATGTATGTCTCCTAAAACAACTTCAAAATCTCCTCAGGATTCAGTTTACTCAAGGGAGATGAAGATCCCTCCAACAGACCCTCCACTAAATCCTTTTTCTGGTCCTGAAGCTGAAGCACCTTCTCTTCCACCGTATCCTGGGCGATAATCTTATAAGCCGTTACCTTCTTGGTCTGGCCGATTCTGTGGGTTCGGTCTATGGCCTGGTTCTCCACGGCGGGGTTCCACCAGGGATCCAGAATGATCACGTAGTCTGCTTCAACAAGATTTATGCCCGTTCCGCCGGCCTTGATACTGATGAGAAACGCCATACTTTCAGGATTCTCCTGGAAGGCCTTTACCTTTTTCTCTCGGCTCTTGGAGGTCATGGATCCGTCCAGCCGCAGGAAGCCTATATGGGCTTTTTTCAGAAGAGGCTCCATCATGTCCAGCACCCGGGTGTACTGACTGAAAAGCAAAATTTTATGGCCCTCTGCCCCGGCCTCCTGTACCTTCTCCAAGGCCAGATCCAACTTACTTGAAAGATTAGGACCACCTTGAAGAAAAGGAGAAATGGCGCATTGTCTCAGGGAGTTCAAGGCCTGCAATATGGCAGATGAGACCTGGAAGGCCTTGGCCCCCCGGGCCTTCAATTTGCGAATTTCCTCGATATGGTCATCTCTTTTGCGCTGATAGAAGGCCAATTCCTTTGGACTAAGATTCACTGAAAGGATTATCTCCTGCTTCTCCGGCAGATCCTTGGCCACCTCCTCCTTTTTTCTTCGAAGGATAAAGGGCTGAATCCTGCTTTTTAATTCATCCATCATTATCTGCTTTCCCAGCTGAAGAGGCTTGCGGTACCGGGCGAGAAATCCCTTGAGATCCCCTAAAATCCCAGGATTTAATAGATTCATCAAGGACCATAATTCCCCGATATGGTTCTCCACAGGGGTTCCCGAAAGGGCGAGATATTGGGGAGTTTCCAGGGCCTTTACGGTTTTGTAACTCCTGGAGCTATGATTTTTAAGGGCCTGACTCTCATCTAAAATCACCAGATCCCAGGGTTGTTCGTAAAAGATTTCTTCATCGCGCATCAGGGTATGGTAACTGGTCAGCACAACCAGGGAAGGACCGGGTTCCCAGTGGGTTCTGCCGCTTCCTTGATGCAAATGATAATCCAGGGTAGGTGCAAAGCGCTGAATTTCCCTGGCCCAGTTATTCAGGGTACTCACAGGGGCGATGACTAAGAAGGGCTCTTGATTTTCCGCTTCACGGGCATGGAGCAAAAGTGCGATAGCCTGCAGAGTCTTTCCAAGCCCCATATCATCGGCGAGAATTCCCCCCAAACGATATTGATATAAAAAGGTCAGCCATTGGAAACCCCTTTTTTGGTAGGGGCGCAGTTTTGCCTTCAATCCCTTGGGTAAGGACTTTTTTTCCTTGGGAAATCCCTTCTTTAGGCCTTTCATGGCTTCCATCCATGTGCCAAGCTCGGGGGTTTCATCCAAATTCACGTCTTCTTCCACCAGGGATAATGTGGAAAAATCCCGCAGTGAAGTACGAATCCCCTGACTTTTTTTCTTTCCCCTGGCTAAAAGGGCCAATAGCTTTTCTCTTTCCTGTGGATTGAGCAGTTTATACCCGCCGGGAAAGGGGATAAGACTGTTTAGCTTTAAATCCTGGGGAATCTCAATATTGTGCCCGCCCAGGGATATATGAATATCCAGCCAATCGATTCCTGAGGATAACTTAAATTTCAGAGGAAAAGACACCAGGGGCTTATTGTCTTTTTTATAATAGATGGTTCCTCCCAAATTGCTTATCCTTTCGGATTTGCTGCGGAGAAATAACTCCAGAGAACAATCTAACAGCATTGGAACCTGAGAGATTAGATCCTTCCTGCTAATATCCAGAAAATGGAAAAGCTGGGCTCTTTCTATTTTATCGTTTCGGGGATATAGGACATGACATTGTTCATGGTCATCGTAGTCAAGAACAGATTCACCTTCATCAAAATAGCTAATCTCCTTTTCACCATAGATCAACATAGCATCCACCCGAAGATGACGTCCCTTTTCTTCCACTAAAAACCGCATTTTGGGGAGTATCTTTTTCTCAATAATACGCCCTTGAATCCGTTCCATGGAAATGAAGGCAATATCATTTTCATGGATTATGCGATCCACCTCTAATCTGCTCAGCTCAGGTGAGTCAGAGAAGAGATTTTCAATATACCGAAGCTCCGAGGCCCTGGCCTTGAGATGATATAGGGAAGAAGGGCTGGAGCTGCACTGAATCACCAGGTGATTTAAATTATTTTCCCAGAAATAATCCTGGGAAGAAAGAAATTCCGATCCGTTTATAGAAAAGATTGGACTATAAAGAACGCCCTCCTCTAAATCAAAGGGCCCCCACTTCACCCTCATATGTTCCAACGTGAAAAGACTCAACGGAGGATACTTCCCCTCCTCTTTAAAACGAAGATCCGCCTGGGGCAGCTCCAAAAGGTCAAGAATCAAAGTCAATAATCGATTTTTTTCAGGATATAATTCAAGGATTAAACTTAAAAAGTCCTTCTCTTCCTTACTTCCGATAATACTATTAGATCTTCCGGTAAGGGGTTGTATTCTTCCCAGACTTCCATCTTTTTTAATATATTTCTTATGAGGAATAAGTTGAAAATAGGGGTTCTCAAAATTAAAGGAATATTCC
>JAQICO010000269.1 GCA_027858495.1 Spirochaetaceae bacterium | reverse complement strand
TGCAATTCTATGAGACTGGGAATCTATGTATTGCTTATGAGCGACAGGAGACGCACCAAAGAGTAGTATGAAAAGCCAACGGTGGCGAAGGAAATTTCTGGATAATGCAAGATATAACTGATCTGAATGGCTATAACCAGTAATGGATAAAAGAACTTTTATCTGTTCCGCTGTAAAGGAGAAGTTATAATGTATACCAGAGATCATCTGCATATAACTTCCATATCGCCGGACCAATCCTCTACGATACATTTCCTTTGATTTAAATTGAGGGTCCGGAAAGGATGCCATGGGAATTTCCTCTTCCCTGGGCAGTTTCCCGGGCTTGGAAAAGGGCCAAAGAGATTCCTGGCCCAGCACTTGATTGGCATAATGAGTTTTATTTAGAAGACTATTATAGAGTTCCCTTGGACTGTGCTTAACTGAAGTGATAATCTCAAGCTGGCTTTCGGAAAAATCCACCGTATAGTGGGGATTATTTACCTTATCACCCAGTTTTTCAGGAAAGGGTGTCATGGCTAAAAGCCCATGCTGATCCACCCTCAGAGCCTCTCTTTCCAGCCCCATATTGCCTGAAAGGAAAATATCTCTCTGGTTCTTAGAAAACTTATACATTAATCTTCTCCTTTCCATCAAACACCAGCTATTTGACTGTTCTATACTTGTATAATAGTACCACGCTAGAGGATTGTCAATATTAAATTAAGTTTTCTTTCTTCAGGTTAATGCCCCCTTTTGCTTTTACATTTTAAATGACCTCTATTCACCTGATAAAAAGCAATAGATTTGGAAATAGAGGCCTCCATTATCCGATTACTGAGATCAAGTTCTCAATAATATATAAAAATTGCTGATAGAGAATAACTTCCTGTAGACATGGAGACGTCCCCAATGAATAATTCAAAGAGTAACAAAGAAGGTGTAAGTCGTACATACCAGCAGTTTGAAGGTTATCATCCGATTTTTTCTATAATAGGTCGGGAAGGCTGCATGAGAAACACGGAATTACGGGAAGGAAAACAGCAAAAGACTTGTAGGAAAGCGGGTATTTTTATATTTGAAAAGAAATCTCCAAATTGATTTTACAGTTAGGGATCGGAAATTTATTCATGGTCAAACAGTTTCTACTTATTTTTCCGCATTTTATGTCAGAACGTTATTACTTTTTACTGTTTTGCTTTTTATTGGCAGATTTATAAGGATTCATGTTTATATTTTTTTAACAAGCATAAAATGGACCTTAGGATGTCACCCATTATCCCTTTACCGAGAACTTATATACAGTCTTTGTTTCAAAGGTCTTTCCGTAAGGAATGATGCAGCTGGCGAATTGACTCTGGTTCACGCAGTCGGGATAGTACTGTGTCTCAAGGCAAAAACCGGCACAGCGTCCTGATGTTCCACCACGAACTTCAAAGGTTTCCATGGGTTTGGCAGCATAAAACTGCACACCTGGAAGATCTGTCCAGACTTCCATCACCCGACCGCTTTCAGGATGTACTGCCACGGCAGCCTGTCGGAAACCTACTCCATCCACACAGAAGTTATGGTCGAATCCCACCGGTGCCGCTTCGAGATCCTGCCCGATGGGTTTCTCCCGGGTAAAATCCATGGCCCCCCCCGCAACGGGAACTTCTGCTCCAATGGGTATCTGCAGATCGTCCACAGGTAAATAATGGGAGGCGTTCAATTTCAGTGTATGGTCTTCTGTAGAATTAAGAGTTCCCGAAAGATTCCAGTATCCATGGTTGGTTAGATTCATGGGAGTGGTCTTATCGCTGATTCCCTGATAGTGGAATTCCAGCTCGTTATCCTCGTTGAGAGTCATGGTTATGGTGAACTTCCGGTTCCCTGGGAAACTATCTTCTCCGTCGGTCATGTCTCTAGAGAAACGTACGCCGGCGCTGTCACCACCATGAAATGGTTCACCCTTCCAGAGGATTCTATCGAACCCGTATGGCCCGGAATGAAGATTATTGCTGCCGTTATTCTGAGTCAGTTTGACAGTCTTTCCTTCTAGGGTGAAACAGGCATTGGCGATCCGGTTTCCGAAGGGACCGATAGAAGCTCCCAAATAGTAGGTCTGCCGCATGTATCCATCCAGACTTTCCATGCCTAACAGTACGGAAGAGATATTCCCTTCTTTATCCGATGCGGTCACATCTGTAAGGGTGGCACCATAACTGATTGCCTTGAAGGACATTCCCGAGCTGTTGGTAATGGTGAACTCCTTTACCATTTCTCCAAGAAATAATCCGTAATCTCTGCTATTCTCTTTCATCATTCTGTTCCTAAAAAAAATATGCCGGTGGTCAAACT
>JAQICO010000063.1 GCA_027858495.1 Spirochaetaceae bacterium | reverse complement strand
GGCTGATGCAGTGGGTAAAAACCAATATCCCGGTGCCTTGAGATAGCGTTCTTCGGGGATTAGACATAGAGGGTCCTCACCGGGGATACCAGAACTCTCCATAATCAAAGTCCCCCCCGGTTTAATTGAAATGGCCAGTTTCTGCAGGCATTCGATGGGATTTCTCCGATGATAAATAACCCCCATAAATAATACCAAATCAAAAAAATTAGGCATCAGATCCAGATGGTCCACTCCGAGAATATCGTATTGTATCTTAGGACTGTCGAAGTACAGTCGGTTAAGTTTAAAATAAAAGTAATACCGGATCATAGGATCCAGTCCCCAAATGAGTTCTGGATCCCCCAGGGAAAGCAGACGGTACATATAATAACCGTTATTACAGCCGATATCACAGATTCTCTTATATTTTAAATCAGGGATATAGGGGGCAATACGGTCCCACTTACGATTACTTTTCCATTCCGTATCGATGAGTGTATCCTGGTATTGAAAGGGCCCCTTTCGCCAGGGGATTAGGGATTCCAAGGCGGCCTGAAGTTTTTCCGGATCATTACCCTGGCCTGGAGGGGCTAAGAAATGTAGCGATTTACCACTAAAATCCAAAGTTCCCTGGGGCGTTTTATTCAGAGCAGCCAGTGGAGCCTTGAATTTTTCCACCGATGGGAGGTCCAGCTTTTCAGCCAAGCGTTTTTTTTCTTCTACAATCTCCTTGTAACGAGGAAGAAACTCTATATAATCGTCCAGCCAATTGCGTTGCAGGTATTCTTCTGAAGTATTCATCGCTGTATAAACAAGCTCCTAAAAAGATCACTGATACCTTTCTTTCGGGCGGGTAAGGGATTTCCGGTGAATTGAACCACCGATTCATCACTTCCTACCACCAGAAGAACATGATCCTCTTTTATGGTCATTCCTGGTACAAAAAAGCTAAATTCACCGCCGGAACTATGCCTAAAGGCCACCACATTCAGTCCTAATTCCTTTCGAAGATCCAATTCTTCTAGAGTTTTTAAGAAATACTTTTCCTGTGGTTTTACTTCGGCCATGACCAATCCGTTACTGATGGGAAGATAATTGAACAAACTATCGGACATGAGAAGCGGAGTGAGTTTTTTTGCTGCTTCGCGGTTTGGATAAACCACATGGTCCGCACCAACGATCTTCAAAATTTCACCATGCTGCTCAGTTTCAGCTTTTACAAAAATCTTACTATTTCCCTTTTTCTTAATATAATTTACCGCCAGAATAGAGGCTTCAATATTGTTACCTAAATCCAGAATGACCACATCCACATCATCGGGAAGAAGCCGCTCCATGGTTTCCTGATTAATCACGTCGGCGATATAGGCCTCGGTGACCTGATCTTTATAGAATTCAATCACCTCACGATCTCGGTCAATCAATAGAATTTCACAGTCCAGAAGGATCAATTCCTCCAGAACACGTCTACCAAAATTATCCATTCCTATAAGTGCAAATTGTTTCATCAGCCTATCAAAACCTCCCCTTTCGGATAATCCACATGGCGTTCAGTAATTCTGTCTCGTTGAGGCATAATCAATGCAAAAAGCCCCACCCTGCCCGCAAACATGGTTAAAATAATAATTCCTTTGCCCACCGGTGACAAGAGCCCGGTCAATCCCTGGGACAATCCAACGGTTCCCAGAGCAGAAATGGCCTCAAAGACAATCATGGTTAAGGAGACTCCGGAGTTTTTGCCCTCGCTTAATACCAACAAAAAAATCACCGTAAAAATCATAGCTAGAGCTTTTAAAAATAACATAGAAGCTCTGGATAAACTATCCTTGGTGATTCTACGGTTGAAGAGTTTTGATTCTCCCTTGCTGTTCATTCGTTGAATGATTACCATAAAAAGTAGCAAAGCCGTGGAGACCTTTAATCCCCCGGCAGTGGAGCCGGAACCTCCCCCTATGATCATTAACAGTAGGGTGACAATAAAGGACCCCTTACTTAGACCTGCCTGATCGATGGTGTTAAATCCAGCAGTTCGCGTGGTTACCGATTGAAAAAGTGAAGAGAGGACCTTCTGTCCCAAGGGCAAATCTGCCAATAAATGATGCTGCTCCAATAAAAAGTAAGAGACCCATCCAAGGACTATTAATAATGGAGTCATCACCAACATAATTTTACTGTGAAAATGCAGACGGTTTCTCCAGTCGCTAATATTTCTGAGACTGTCCCAAATAACCATGAATCCCATTCCCCCTAGTATGATAAGCATCATCAGGGTTAAATTGATAGCTATATTATTGGCGTAGGAGGTAAAACTATCACTATAGCGGGAGAATCCGGCGTTACAAAAGGCTGAGACAGCATGAAAAAAACCGTTAAACAGGGGCTCTGAATCTCCGGCCCTAAAAAGAAAAAAACTCAAGAGCAATCCACCCAATAATTCTATAGACAGGGTAAACAGAAAAATGGATTTCAATATTTTCTTAGGAGTAACACCGCTGTCCGAGGCATAATAATCCCGAATAATTTTACGGCTTTTCAAGGAGATTCTAGAACCGGGTAATATTAAATAGAGGGTTGAGAAACTGATGATTCCCAATCCGCCGGCTTGTATTAAAAAGAGAATTACCCCCTGGCCAAAGGAAGAAAAGGTCGTAGTATCAACGGTGGCCAAACCTGTTACACATACCGCAGAAACGGCGGTAAATAGAGCGTCAATAATTCCCACGGAGCCTTGGCCCCTCCAGGAAATGGGTAATTTTAACAGCAAGGTTCCCAATAAAATGTTAAATATGAAATAACTGAAAAGTAACAACTTCTCTGAGGAAAAATAATTATCCTTCATAGCTGATTGGGGTTTCTCCTTAAAGATGGTAAATAATAGAATATTCAATGTAAAAGTTCAATGAGCTAAGCATTCTGTCCTGACCCATGTAGTTAATTTAACCAAGTGAAGCAACTTCCTAACTGATTCAGCAACATTGTGTATTGTTTCCTTGCTCTGCCCCGATTTTTGCTATAATATATTTTTTATGCAAAAAAGAATTTTTCCCATGGATTATGATTCTCAATCCACTGAAAAAATGATTGCGCTGATAAAAAAAACACTTAGCCCCATGACAGCCCAAAAAACAGAAGTAACGCCCATTGTTTCTTCTTTAAGTGATATCAAAGCAATACTTTTTGATATTTATGGAACCCTTCTTATTTCAGGAACCGGAGATATAAGTATCGCCGAAGAAAGAATCAACTGCTTTTCGGTGGATGGTATTCTGAAAAAATATGGATATACGCAACTTCATCCTGACTTAAACAGCCGCCATAAAGAGCTTTTTAATCGACTAATCCGCGATTATCACGAAGAATTAAAATCCAAGGGAATAGATTTTCCGGAGGTTAATATTCTGAAGATCTGGAAAGACGTTATGGTATTACTTCTTGAAGAAGAAAGTATATTGGGAGAACTAGATTTAGAGACATTGCCCTTTATTGCTTTGGAATATGAGCTGATGGTAAATCCTGTATGGCCCATGGATGGAGCAGCAGAACTTCTACGATGGATAAAACAAAGCAACCGTCCCTTGGGGATTGTATCCAATGCTCAATTTTATACCGCACTGTCCATAGAGGCTCTTTTTCATAGTGATTTAGATCAACTGGGCTTTGATTTAGAGCTTTGCAGTTGGTCCTACCAGCATTTAAAGGCAAAACCCTCAAAAGAAATTTTTGAACAACCCTTAAATAAACTTAAAAAGCTGGGCATTTCTCCCGAAGAAGTTCTCTACATGGGCAACGACAAATTAAACGATATATATACAGCCTCTCTTTGGGGCTGTAAAACGGCTCTTTTTGCAGGGGATGCACGTTCTCTACGCTGGAGGACCAAGGATCCCCGCTGCAAGGATCTATCTCCTACGGTGGTGATTAGTCATTTGAGTCAATTACAGGAGCTGCTTTCATGAATGAAAAAAAGAAAATCTCTACCACCCCCAAAAAAAAGGGAGATGGAAAAGCATGGAAACGTTTTAAACGACCATTGAGTTTTATAATTTTTTTTGCCTTTGCTATTGGAGTTTTCCTTCTAGGATTAATTAACTACAAAATCCCTCAAGGGCAAGGTGTTTTATTCTATTCAAAATTCAGCAGCAAAAACCAAATTGATGGCTACGAACAGCAAATCCTCTATCCAGACAAACTCCATTGGCGCTGGCAGGCAGTCATACCTGAGATGTCACAATTATTTGTATTTCCAGCGGAGGTTCATCAGGGAGACCTTCATTGGCAGGGCAGTTTACCTTCGGCAGAACTGTTTCAGAACCATTTTTCCCTAGATGAAGATTTCAGCTATAACCTACATTACCTGGTTTATTACAAGATAGATGAGAACTACTGGATTGACAGAGTTTCCCAGGGGTTTATATCAGTGAATAGCGATTCCCCGGATCAAGAAAACCTCTTTCAATTCTTGGAACAACGGATAAGTGCAGAATTTTTAAATCTTTTGGAAAATCAGGATGATTTT
>JAQICO010000458.1 GCA_027858495.1 Spirochaetaceae bacterium | reverse complement strand
TTCCTCATCGGTGGGCAATCCGATGGTCAATGGATTTGTACCCAGCATATTTTCCACTCCCAGGGTTGGGGCGATGGAGGGCCGGGCGTTGGTGCCGGTTATTCCGATCAGTCCAGCTTTGGCAGCCATGGATGCATAATAGCCTGCAATCCCGTAGTGGGTAGAATTACGAACGGCCACCATGGCCATGCCTAGCTTTTTTGCTTTCTCTATGGCCATCTCCATGGCCCTATGGGAAACCACATGGCCCATACCGTTATTACCATCCAGTACGGCGGTAGTCTCGGTTTCTTTGATCAGATCTATTTTTGTTTGTGGATTTAATATGCCCCAGTCAATCCTATCGATATATATAGGTTTCAAACGGCCGATACCATGGGAATCGATTCCCCTTCGGTCGGATTCCATCAAGACATCAGCCACTATTTTTGCGTCTTTTTCCGACAATCCCGCCGAAATCAAACTATCGGTCATAAAGGATTCCAACATATCGAATTTAATCCAACTACAATTTTTATAAGCATCAGCGTAACCCATTTATTTCTCCTTAGTCATTATCATTTTTGTTTCAGAAGACTCTCTATGAAGAAAATCTTCCCTTGGACTATTTAATTATAGACTCTCCTTGGCTAATCTGCCAGGAATAAAAAAACCATAGACAGATTCATCAGCTAAGTTTATTCTGCGACAATGAGAGCAATAATCCAAAGAGTTAAAAAAGCGTCGGTAGAGATAAACCATGATGAAACAAGAAAGATTGGTCCCGGTCTTATGGTTTTACTTGGTATACATGATACAGACAGCCAGGAGGATATTCTATGGCTGAGCAAAAAGATCTTGCAGCTTAGGATCTTCAACGATGGCCAAGGAAAAATGAATCTGTCTTTGGAGGATATAAAAGGCCAATTGATGGTGATCTCTCAGTTCACTCTATATGCCAGTACAAAAAAGGGAAAACGCCCAAGTTTCAATGGAGCCGCACTACCCGATAAAGCCATTCCACTTTATCAGGATTTTCTTTACCACTGTAAAACCTTTCAGAACCAACCTGTGGTATCCGGTGAATTTGGAGCCCATATGGAGATATCCCTTATCAATGACGGTCCGGTGACAATTATCATGGATAGTAAAAATCGAGAATAAATTTCCTCTCATCAATATTCAGTAAAAAATCCCACTAGTCATTTACTAATTCTTCGGGTATATTTTATTAATGGGACAAATTATGGAAATCCAAGGTGTAAGACAACGCCCCGAAGAGGGTTTTCGCCGTTGGTTCAGCAATAACTATTTTGATATAGTCATTTGGTACGAAGAAGAGGGCGGTGAAATATCGGGAATTCAGTTCTGTTATGGAAAACCCTTTTCCGAAAAGGCCTTCACCTGGGAAAGTACCAGTCAAAGCCATCATTATGTCACCGAGCAGAGAAAAAGTGCCAGTGCCACGGGCATGCTAAAAGGTGATGCAGGAATCATTTCGGAATCGGTTATGAAACAACTAAAAGAGGAGTCCCATGAAATGGACAAGGATCTTCTAGTGCTGGTTTTGGAAAAAATTGACGCCTTTAATTTACGTTCCTAAATCCCCCTCTATTTGGAAGAAAAGAAATCAATATGGCTAAAAAAATGACAGGTGAAAAAATTGACCCCTAAGAATCCAAATCCCCCCCTGCCATTTATATATTAAGGCAACGATTTGCCCTTTCTTTTTTAAAACTACTGTTGGTTCCTTACTTCAATTCGATAGTTCCCCATATCGTCATAAACGGCGGACTCTACATGAAGATAATAGATCCCAGGCTCTAGATTGATTTCAATCAGAGAATTGGTATCCTCACCGGAATCATCATCCTCGGTGATCAGATATTGCTGTTCAGAATAAAGGGTAACGTAGGGATCAACACTACCATATGTTTGGATGGCATAAGAGCCTTCTTCTGTAATTTCGAAGACCAAATAATCGATGTCCATGGAATGGAAAAAACTGTGCTGCTGAACCTCACCCAATTCAATAGGAGTGGCATGCTCAACGTCATCATTCATTTCATTGGGAGCGTCACCTGTATCCAAAACTTCACAGAAAATCTGATAGG
>JAQICO010000194.1 GCA_027858495.1 Spirochaetaceae bacterium | reverse complement strand
CATTAACGCGCATGGGTGGCCGACGGGAGCTTTATGAAAAAACTCTTAAGAGTTTTATGGAAGAATATAAAAACTTTCCTCAAAGATTATCTATTATGTTGGAAGAGGAAAGTGAAGATGCCTATATTCTAACCCATAGTCTTAAAAATATTGCAGCTTCCATGGGTGCAGAAGAACTTCGACATAGAGCGGAGTTATTGGAAATTTCACTGAAGGCTGAAGAATTTAATATTCTTGAATCTCATATCAGTTCATTGGTGGCATCGTTTAATCAATTGATGGAATATTTGCATCATTGGGTTTGGTTGGTTGAACCCAAAGTAAAAACTAATCAAGAAAATTTATCTGTAGATAGGTTGATAGAGCACACAAGAGAGGCTCTAGATTCTTTCACACCACGAAGAGTAAAAATTTGCAGAAATCAATGGGAACAAAGTTGCAATATCCCTGACAATAAGCAACAATTGGCGGAGAAACTGATAAAAGCTTTAAAAAAATACGATTATCAAGAGGCCAGGGATTTACTTGAACAATTATAAAATAATGGTTTTATTGATTATAATGGGTTAGAATTTCTTGTGGGATGATATTTTGAAATACCTGAAAAGGAGAGAATAATGAAAAAAATACTATGGATTTTGCTTTGTCTGGTAGTTTTAACTACCTCCGCATTTGCTCAAGCTGATTTATCTGGCTTAACTGGGTCCTTTGAAGATTTTGCCGATGGGGTGGCTACTTCCCTTCCCTTGGCAGCCGCCATAGGACTCAATTGGAACGACGCCTATACAAAGGGGTTTCCCCATTTTGGTGTTGGTATTACCACCGGTGCTGCCTTTATTCCCGTGAGCAGCTTCAACGAAATTGCCGATGTTCTGGAAATTAGTGAAGTAAGTGCTATTACAGACAAGGTTAATCTGGGGGTCCCTCTTCCGGTTTATTGTCTGGATGCCCGAATTGGTATTCCTATTTTACCCATGGATGTGGGTGTTAAATTCGGAATGATCCCAGAATCAGCAAAGGAATTTCTTTCTGGCATGACCGATTTTGGGTTTGATTATTCCATGGTTGGTATAGAAGCACGTTACGCTATTTTAGAAGGAAAGGGCCCCATGCCCGAACTTTCTGTGGGTGTTGGCTATACCCGTTTGACCGGGAATATAACCATGCCCGGAATTGGAAGCCAATCGATAGATCTTCCCGCAGAATTAAATAGTACCGTTGGTAATACTTTGAATATAGCGCCGTCGGACATCAACTTTGGATGGACTGCCAATGTCATAGATTTAAAGGCTCAAGCCAGCATGAATCTGCTGCTTTTTAATGTATCCGCCGGTCTTGGTTATTCTCACGGTTTTACCCAAGCCGGGGGTGGATTTGACGGTGTTGTTATGATAGATGACGCTGAGGTTACTCAAGCGCAAATTGATGAATTAGAATCAGCTGGTATCGATAATCTTTCCGGAACAGGACTGGAGATTTTATCTCAGACCGATGGTGGTAATTTCCGTCTCTTTGGAGGGGTAGGCTTGAATATCGCTCTGTTGAAATGGGACCTTGGAGTTATTTACGGATTGGCTGACCAGAGTTTGGGTTTAAGCACCAATATACGGATTCAGTTGTAAACATCGCTAAATATTATTAGAATATTACAATGATATGTAAAAAGGTCTGACCAATGGTCAGGCCTTTTTTATTGGACCGATAAGCTTTTGAATGCATCGGCGGTGCGCATCCTTGCTGGTTCCCCAGTCTTTCTGTGCATTTTGAGCATCAAATTTCTGGGTATACCAGAGTATTTCACCTTCTAAGCGTTCCAGGGATTGTTGAGTTAGTTCCGCTAATACTTGGGATATATCACCTAATTCTCGTGGTTTTAAAATCTCAGCCCCAAGGTCAAGCTGTAGGGGAAGATGGTCAAGGCAAATCCCTCTAGACTTTCTAAAGGCTTCCCGAAATTCTTCGTCGTCCTTCCAGAGATAGGCGATGGTAAAGGCATAACGTCTCATGGTACGTTCTATTCCCTGGCATACCAAACATTGATCTGTCCGGGAGAACAGGCTTTCTTTAAGTTTTGCTGTGGTTTTCTCCAGGTTTTTTGTGGAACCGCCCTTTTGGCTGCTTTTTGTTCCCTGTTTATTTAGATCCTTTAATAGGGGGGTTAACTTTTTTAGGGTTTCTTGAAGATGGGTGTGAGTCATCAAGCCCAATGCATGGGCTTTGTTTTTTCCTAGAAGACCCCGAAAATGGTCTGAACAAAACCCTTGTTGGTTTACCTTCACACGGGTTTCGGGGTTCATCACTGAGCTGCCTAAATAATAATTCAGGTAATAATCTTCTATTTTTTCTTCAAGAAAACATAAAAGGCATTCGCTGTCTTCCTTTAATGCATCCCATACGGGTATGGTTTCCAGTTTGTATTTCATATTTCTCCCCCTTGGTCTGCATACATTTTTAGCATTAGACTACGCGATTTCTTTTTGTTCCACTTAAAAAGGCTTCAATATTTAAAGATATTTCCTGCAATAATGTATTTCTGGCTTCTAAGCTTCCCCAAGCTGTATGGGGAGTCAAGATCAATCTGTCAGGACAGTTAATTTGCATTAGGGGATTTTTCTGGGAGATGGGTTCTTTGGAAAATACATCCAGGGCGGCACCGGCGGGTTTTCCCTCTTCCAGGGATTTGCATAGTCCGGCTTCTGAGATTATTGGTCCTCTGCCTAGGTTTAAAAAGAAGGAATTATCCCGCATAAGCTGGAATTGTTCATAGTCTAATAAATTATGGGTGCGGTCATTCAGTGGGGCATGGACTGACACCACATGGCTTTCTTTCAATAGTCTATTCAGGTCTATTTGGGGCCAGGGTTCCTTTCTGCTAACCCCGCTGGTGCTGGTATAGCTTACCGAACAGCCGAAGGCCTCTGCCAGTTCTGCAACTCTTCGGCCGATATTTCCAAGACCGATGATTCCCCATTTTTTTCCCTTTAATTCCTGCCAGGGCCTACTTAGATTGGTGAATACCGGTGCATGCTGATATTTCCCTTCTTTTATATATTTGTCATACCACGGAATTTGTTCTTTCAGGGACAGTAATAAAGCCAGGGTATGCTGAGCTACACTTTCGGTTGAATATCCCGCTACATTGGTAACGGCTATACCCAGTTCTCTTGCTCCTTCCACATCAATATTGTCATATCCTGTAGCGGTTAGACAAATCAATTTTAGTTCTGGAAGTTTTTTCATTAATTCTTTGGAGAAAACAAGTTTGTTGGTTATCACCACCTTGGTTTTCTTTAATAGCTCTTCCAAATCTTCTTCAATACTTACTTGGTGAATATATAATTCTCCCCAACGGCTGAAAATCTGTAGATCCAGATCGTCTCCTAGAGTGGCTGCATCAAGTAGGTCTATACGCATTTATCTTCTCGGTACTAGCAGCAAAGGAATCTTCGCCTTCTCCAGTATCGAACCGGGCAGACTGCCTGAAATAAAATGGTGCATTGCTGAATTATGTTCTGATCCCATAACGATAAATAGAGGGGCCTCTTCTTTAATTTTGGCGAGAAGTAGTGGGAGCACATCCCCTAGTGGTTCTTCTACATGGAAACTCAGTTTTGAATCTCTAAGAAGTTCCTTTAATTTTGTGATTTCGTTGTTCTCTCGCAGTAATTCCTTGGCTGAGCTGGCGGAATGATTTGCAGCGCTGTGATCGCTGGTAGGAGAAAGCGCTCTAATGTGAACCATATCTATATGGGCATTCATCTTCTTTCCCAGTTCAATCGCCTTTTTAAGAACTTCCTTTGAGAGTTCCTTAAGATCTACACAAACCAATATTTTGTCTTCCATTTGTCTGCCTCCCCAGAATTGATTTTGATGATTAATTACAAAACTACTAATCTTTTTACAACTTTTTTAGGATATTGACAAGGAAGTCCTAGTCCTGAGAGTATCATCCTAGGATTTTTATGAATATCCTGGGGGGTAATCTATGATGATTAAAAGCAATTACCACTGCCACAGTCGTTATTGTGATGGCAAAGGCGAAATGGAAGAATATATTATTTCTGCCATAAGTCGTGGCTTCCACGCCTTAGGATTCAGCTCTCATGCTCCCTTCGAAGGTCAAGATTGGACCATGGATAGGGCCTCTCTACCTGAATATTTTGAAGATCTAAAGTTCCTTAAAAACAAATACAGAGATCAATTACAGATATATACCGGTCTTGAAATAGACTATGTGGATGAAGAACAAAATCCCGGTAGTCCATTTTATCGGAATCTTGAGTTGGATTTCTCTATTGGCTCCTATCATATGATTAGCCATGAAGGCTCCTACTGGGCCATTGATGGTCCCGATGACCACTTCCTTCATTTGCTTAATCATTGCTTTCGAGGTTCCATGACAGCCTTCTCTGAGGCCTATTACAGGGGCTTAACAGATATGGTAAAAATTGGTGGATTTGATATTTTGGGCCATATGGACTTGATTAAGAAAAAAAATAAGGGGAATCGTTTTTTTAATGAGGATTCTCCCTGGTATCAAAATCAAATCCGTAAAGCCCTGGATGTAATAGAGCGTTGGGGCGGTATGATTGAAGTAAATACCGGTGGAATAAGCCGCGGTGCCATCGACACTGTATATCCCTCTCCCTGGATCATCGAAAAGGCAGCTCGTTTAAAAATTCCCTTCTGTCTAAATTCTGACTCTCACAGGCCTGAGCATCTGGATTATTATTTCGATGAGAGTCTGGAAATTTTACGGGATGCCGGAATTAAAAAACTCCATGCCCTATATGACGGAAGCTGGCAGAGTTTTGATATTTAATCAATTGCAGCGGCTGGGCAGGCTTTTGGGGTTAGGGGATAACCGAGGTTATATTGGGGGCGTTTTATGAGAAAGAAAGTTCTTCTGTTGGCAATTAATGGCCGTTATTCCCACTCCAATTTAGCCTTATTTTATCTAAAAAAGATTATAACAGACCAGGGCGATTTTGAAGTAGAGCTTCTGGAATGTACTATAAAAGATAGGGTCTCAGATCTTTTGGAAAAGATTCTTCTAGGGCCAAATGGTACTCCTGATTATGTTTTGTTTTCGGTGTATATATGGAATTCTTCTCTGATCTTGAAATTGGTAAGGGATTTAAAGGCCCTTTCTCCTGGGGTTATTCAAATATTAGGCGGTCCGGAAATCACTTATAATACTTCTTTCTGGTCGCAGAATTCTCCGGGGGATTTCCTTGTACGCGGTCAAGGCGAGTCGGTGATTCTTCCCTTGTTACAGGGGACAATTAAGACCGCTATTATAGAGAGTTCGGCAATTAAACTGAATGATATTCCTTTCCCCTATGATAAATTCGATCTGGAAATCCTTAAAAACCGCCTTGTCTATTACGAAAGCAGCAGGGGTTGTCCCTTTAATTGTAGTTATTGCCTCTCATCCTGCGAGGATCAGCCATTGCAATTCCGAAATATTGATAGGGTGAAACAGGAACTTGAAATACTCGCCTTTAGTGAAGCTCGAATAATAAAGCTTGTCGATCGAAGTTTTAATGCCGATTCGTCACGGGCCCGGGAAATATGGCAGTTTATCAAGGAGCTTAAGGGCCCGGTTCCCTTTCATTTTGAGGTTCATCCAGTATTTTTAGAAGAAGAAGATTTTAAGCTGCTGGCCACTATACCTAAAAAATTATTTCACTTTGAAATTGGGGTGCAGAGTACCAACTCCCAGGAATTGGTAGCAGTAAACCGGCAGGGGAAATGGTCCGAAATAAAAGAGCATTTAAGAAGATTGATCGATGAAACTGAAATCCCCATTCACCTGGACCAAATCGTTGCCCTGCCGGGAGCAGATAGGGCCTCTGTTGAGAAATCCTTCAATGATATTATATCCTTAGGGCCCGATGAATTTCAAATGGGCTTTTTAAAGGTACTCCATGGTACTTCCCTGGAGAAACAATGGGGCAATAGTCTGATTTATTCTGAAGAACCGCCCTATGAAGTCTTAAAAACTCCTCACTTGAGTTTTAATGATCTTCGGTTTTATAAAAAAATAGAAGATTTGTTGGACAGTTATTATAACTCAGGACTTTTTGCACAAACCATGGATTTGCTTCTTTCTAGTTGTTATCCCTATGGAAAAAATCCTTTTGCTCTATTTGTTGAATTACAGAATTATATTCTTTCGCAGGATAAGATGAAGGTTCAACAATGGGCAAAGTTAGCACAGAACCTCTGGGATTGTTTTTCTCTTGTTTCTACTCAACATCAGGCTGAATTAAAGGATTCTTTAAGATTAGACTGGGCCCCCCTGTCTCAGGGACAATATCTTCCGGGGTTTCTTCAATTTGAAAATACTTCAAAAATAAAAAAACTTAGAAGTGAATTTAGAGAACCATGTATTGCCCAGGGTATTTCTGCTCAAGAGTATAAGCGTTCTATTCTTTTATTGATGGAGGCGGAACATGGAAATACAGTGTTAATCTCTATTCCAAAAAAGGAAGAGCGAGTTCTGCTACGATTTGAAGGTAATTGATTGCAATAAAACATTTTGGTGAATAAATATCAAATGGTATAAACAGTGAACCAGTAGAAATAATCCCTTGACAATATAGTGATTAATTTTCCTAAGAAGTATTTGATGGTGTCGTTTTTTAGGAGTTTTTGCTCCGTATTTTCCATGTCGGTTTCCTCGAGTGAAGCACATAAAAATTTTGGATATTACCCCTTAAGCTAAAATTTTACGCTTCCTGTTAAGATTAAAATAAAACTTGACTTATGTAAAAAATAGTCCTAAAATCGATCAAAGCTTTTTCGGTGTTCTTTAAGAATAATGAATAAGTTCTAATGGATGATGATAAATGGTGGTAGCGTTAACACGACGGTTGTGTTACCTTGTTTTTAAACATCTAAGCCCTCCCGGCAAATTAGACTATATTGTTGTTTGGTGCCGTTTAAGCTTATCTTATTGTTTCAATTGAGAGGAGATACCAATGAAACGTATTGCTGTTATTCTTTTACTGGCTCTGCTGATTTTCGGCTGTAACCAGAAAGGCACCGGTAGTTCTGCAGAACCTGTAGATATTAGATGGTTTGTAGGTCTTGGAGCAGGTTCTGATGAGCCAACCTTTGCACCTCAACAAGCTGTTGTAGATGCTTTTAATGAATCCCATGATAACATAAATCTTATTCTTGAGATTGTTGATGCTGGACAGGCTGTTAATACTTTGGCGACTCAAATCGCTGCAGGAAATGGTCCTGATCTTGTGGGTCCTGTTGGGATAAAAGGTCGAGATGCCTTTAAAGGTGCTTGGTTAGATTTGACAGATCTTGTAAAAGAAAATGATTATGACCTAAGCGTTTTTGATCCTAAAATGGTCGATTTTTACACAACTGAAAATGGCTTGGAAGGACTCCCCTTCGGTTTATATCCTTCTTTCTTATATGTTAATTATGAACTTTTTGATGAAGCCGGTCTTCCCTATCCTCCCCAGGAATATGGCAAGCCCTATATCGATGAAAATGGTAAGGAAATGCCTTGGAATTTTGACACTGTAAGATATTTGGGAATGCGACTTACCGTTGATAAGAATGGAAATGATGCGACCATGGTAGATTTTGACCCCGATAACATCGTTCAATTCGGTTATGGAGATCAATGGACAGACTGGAGAGGTGTAATGTCTTCCTTTGGTGCTGGATCTATAGTTGATGCAAATAATAATGCACAGATCCCCGAACAATGGGCCGCAGCTACAAAATTTTATTACGATGCAATGTGGAAGGATTACTTTTATCCCAATGCTGCATACGGTGGCGCTGACTTTTTGGCTCAGGGAAACTGGTTCCAATCAGCTAACATGGCCATGGTTCATTGTCATCTATGGTATGCTGGTTTTGCAGATCTTCCCTTTAACTGGAATACTGCGGTTATGCCTGCTGCACCAGATGGAAAAACCACTGCAAAGATGCATGCAGACACCTTTGAAATCTTAAATTCTACAGCACATCCAGAAGAAGCCTTTGAAGTTCTAGCTTACTTTGTTGGGGACGCTAGTTTGGATTTATTGAATATTTATGGTGGAATGCCTGCTCGTCTAGCAGATCAGGGAGACTATTTCGAGACATTTGAAGCTAATAAATGGCCCAATAGAGGAATCAATTGGCAGGTTGTTAAAGATTCTATGGCCTATGCAGATGCCCCTAACCACGTAAGCTGGATGCCCAGTTTTCAGGAAACCACCAATGTCTATAATGACTTCTGGGATAAACTTCAGAATAATGTAGGGCTTGATGTTGATGCGGAACTTGCTCAATTAAAAACAGCTCTTCAAGCTGTTTATGACGCCGCTGATAAATAGGCTTTTTGGATGATTCCTGTGGATATAAAACAGGATATTATCTGCTGAACAATTTTATGGGGCTGTCGCAAAAGTCCCCTTTAGCCCTGATACTGCTATGATTTTCTGCACGGGCTACTCATGTAGTACATCTACACTGCGTTGCCGGTTCAAAAATCGCCTTGTCTCAGAACTAAATCATGACTTTTGCTACAGCCCCTTTTTTGGAAGGATTAATGAAAAACAAAACTAAAGCTGTTTATGATAAATATAATATAAAATGGGGATATTTCTTTATTTCAATATGGGTGATAGGTTTTATTCTTTGGTATCTTATACCTATGATAGCCTCGCTGGTATTTACAACCCTGGATTTCAATTTGGCAACGCCGGATAAGAACCAATTTGTCGGGTTACAGAACTGGGGTCGAATTTTCCTCGACCCAGAGGTGTTGCCGTCGATATATAAGGTTTTTTCCTTTGCGATGATCTCTTTACCTATAACTTTTTTATTTTCTTTTTTGGTTTCAGTTTTAATGAATACCAAAAATCTAATGGGTCGATCTGTATTTCGGGCTCTATTCTATCTACCCACCATGGTTCCATTGGTGGCCGTTGTTTTAATATGGCAGGGAGTCTTAAATAATCAGGCTGGTTGGATAAACCTTTTTTTGGAAAATGTTTTGCATATTAAAGCCATCGGAGCGGATGGAATACGATGGTTGAATGATCCTAAAATAATTTATTTTACCTATACGCTTTTTGGGCTGTGGGGTATTGGGAATTCCATGCTGATTTTTATCGCAGGTCTACAGAATGTTCCTGCACAGCTTTATGAAGCTGCCACAGTGGATGGGGCAGGACCATTCCGTCAGATGGTCCATATTACCGTTCCCATTATTACGCCGATAATCTTTTATAATTTAACCATTGCATTAATAGGTCTTCTGCAATATTTTCTCGTTCCCTATGTTTTAAATAACGGTTCGGGAGCTCCAGAGGGTAAAACAAACTTTCTAATGGTATATTTTTACAGACAGAGTTTTAACTATTTTAATATGGGCTATGGGGCAACTCTTGCATGGATGATCTTTCTTATTGCTTTTGTGTTGACCCTTATGCTTTTTTGGTCTTCTAAAAAATGGGTTTATTATGGAGGATCAGATAAATGAGTTATTTAACACGACCTTCACAATGGTGGAAGAATATGATCTTTCTAGTTGGAACCATCATTCTTATTAGTGCTTTTCTAATGCCTTTAATCTATGGTATTACCACCTCACTTAAATCAGAGATACAAATTAGTACAGCTAATGCACCCCTATTACCTTCTAGTTCAGATACCATCGATATAGATGGCACCGTTTATCCTGTAGTCAGGGTTCCCCAGGAGGATGGAAGTTATAAAGAGATGGTTCTTTTTAAAAAGGGTCGCCAGTCTTCCCAATTGCTTGAGTTGGATGATTTAAATGGAACTCCCATAGAATGGCAAGGTAATTGGAGAGTTTTAGACCGTCAGTGGGTTCGGGATTTTCAATGGAAAAATTACAAAACAGCCTGGGATACCATCGATTTTATGCGATTACTTTTTAATACCTTCAAATATGCTTTAATAAGTACCTTTGGGGCTGTTTTTTCAGGAGCTTTGGTGGGATACGGATTTGCCAGGTTCAAGTTCCCCGGTAAGAAGATTCTTTTCATGCTCGTAATGGCGACAATAATTTTACCTCCTTCGGTTACCTTAATACCCACCTACGCCTTTTTCTATCGAATCGGGTGGGTTGGGACATGGCTACCGATAATTATTCCTACACTCTTTGGGAATGGGTATAATGTATTTTTATTGCGACAATTCTTCATGGGAATCCCCAAAGAATTGGATGAGGCGGCCCGTATTGATGGTGCTAGTCCTTTGAGAATATATTTTTCAATCGTTTTACCTCAGGCAATTCCTGGACTTACCGCTGTTGGGCTTTTCCATTTCTTTTACTGTTGGAATGATTTTTTTGGACCCCTAATTTATTTGGCAGGTCAACCCGATAAATTCCCCATCAGTGTTGGGCTAAGTTCTTTCAACGGGTTGTACAGTCAGCAAGTACATTTGATACAGGCTGCGTCTATAATCTCGGCTATAATTCCATTTATTGTTTTTATTGTAGCTCAAAAAGTATTCCTCAGAGGTGTTGTCATTTCTGCTGTAGATAAATAGAATAAAAATGAAAACCGGGCTAGGTCTTATCCCGGTTTTTTTAAATTAGGAGTTTCCCCATTGTCGAATCTTAAGAATGTCGCCCAAATGGCAGGCGTCTCCATTATGACGGTCTCTCGAGTGGTCAACGATAATGGTTATGTGAAAGATGAAACAAGAGAAAAGGTCAAGAAAGCCTTAAAGCAGCTGGATTATTATCCTAATAATTTAGGAAGAAGCCTTAATCAGAACCGGGTAAATATCATAGCAGTTATGGCCCCTATAATCGCCCCATTGGAAAGTGATCCCTATTATACTCGTCTGCTTTTTGGAATTGAGACTGTACTAACAGAATATTCCAACGATATATTATTATCTACTCAGAGAAGACGAGCTACTCAAAGTCGGGCTGAATACGATTATTTCAGGCCCTATTTGGAACGGAAGGCCGATGGTGTGATCCTCATGGGTGCTATCTTATCTCCCCATGATTTAAAGCTTTTGGAAGAAAGAAAAATACCCACCTGTGTAATCGGTGACCGCCCTGAGTCGCCCTTTATCGATGTGGTTGATACAAAAAATAGAGAAGCCTTTCTTGTAATTCTTGAAAAAATATATGAAAAGGGTCATCGTAAAATAGCCTTTGGTGGATACGAAGAACATAATTTTAATATACAGGAACGTTTTTTGGCTTACAAAGAGTTTTTAAAAGAGAAGGGATTGCCCTATAGGGCAAATTGGGTCTTTAAATCACCCAAAATGCCAGAATACAGAAAAATGCTTTTTAATGCATTTCGAAAACTTGAAGATAACCCCAGTGTGCTCGCCTTCAGTACCGATGCTTATGCCATCGGATTTATGATGGATGCCAAGGAAGCTGGTCTTCAGATTCCCCTATCGGTGTCAGTCTCTGGTTTTGACGGGGCTCCAGTAGGGCAGTTTATTGAGCCCTCCCTGACTACCATGATGCAGCCTCTTGAATCGATGGGGCAAAAAGCCGCAAAATTGATTCTTCAGCGAATCGAAGATCCAACTAGGAGCAATGAAATTGCGCTTTTTGACGTTGATCTCCTGATGGGTAATAGTTTGATGGATCTTTGAAATCCTTCTACTAAATAAGGATTAGAAATGATTGAGTTGCCCCGAATTATCGCCCTGCTAATTGTCCTATCCGCATCCTATGCTTTGGGGTATCTCATTATCTCTCAGGAAAGCTGGTCTGGTAGACTTAACTTGCTTGGATACTTTACCATTCTTTCAAATATATTGGTTCTTACATTGATGATATTCTATCTATTTAACCAAAATATTTCAGGGCCCATTGAATTGGCCACTGGGGCTGCAATTATAGTAACAGCTGTTGTGTTTCAGTTATTCCTAAAAAAAGATTTGGAGCTTTTTGGTGTATCTCTTGTTGTAGCGGATATAAATCATGGTAGTACGGCGTTGCTCTACATCCTTTGGTTTCTGCTGGTCCCGAGCCCGTCATTAGGGTATTCCGATCTCTGGGCAGTGATTCCTTTTCCTGCAGGATATATTCTTTTTGCTTCTCTGGAAGGATTAAAAAGAGAGGAACCCCGTTACTTTTTTTTAGATTTAAAAAATCTTGGGATGGGACCTTTTCTTTTTTGGATAACAGCATTGGCAGGAGTTTTTTTATTCCTTGGATTGTTGTTGATATTTATAAAAATGGAAATTGCTTTATTCTCAACATTCTAAATAAATGGGCAGGCGAATAATAAATTCCGTACCCACGCCAGGGCTGCTATCAACATTTATATTACCCATTAACTTTTCTGTTACTACCAGATATACAATGTTTAATCCAAGTCCCGTACCCTTGGTCTCTCGATGATTGGTATAAAAGGGATCAAAAATCAGTTTCAATTTTTCCTCATCCATACCTATACCGTTATCCCTTATTCTCAAAGTAAGCTCATGCTTATTATAGGTCATGGCGATGGTAACCATTTTTTCTTTTTTATCAAAGGGTTTTCTAAAAGCATGAAGAACATTATTCATAAGGATATTACTGATAACCTGAGAAAGTTCTCCCGGCCTGGAATTGATTTGAAAACTCTTAGGAATGTGTTGGATTATCCTAATATTCTGTCGTTTAAATTGGCTGGAAATGCTATATAAAAGAGAGCGAATTGAAGCACACATATCAAATTCTATTATATCTCTCTGATTCTTATCCATGGCAACCTGCTTGAAGTTCTTAACTAAATCTGCCGTTCTATTTAGGTTCATATCTAACTTATCTGAGGTTTCTCTAAGTTCCTTTATGGTTTCGGCTAATTCTTGTCTTGTTAAATCTTCCCTTTCCATGGATTGGTAAAGTTTTTCCAGTTGTTCGTCTATATATGAACTGCTGAGTATGGCGACCCCAAGTGGGCTGTTTAACTCATGAGCCACACCCGCCACCACATCTCCAAGGGAGGACATTTTTTCCCGCTGAATCATTTGATCTTGAGTTTGCTGAAGCTGTTCCAGGGTGTTTTGGAGCTCTTGAGTACGGTCAAGAACCAGTTTTTCCAATGAGCTGTTTAATTCGGAATTTCTTTTTTCTGCAAGTGACCGCAGTTCTATTTCCTGATTTAGTTTTATGATATAGGAAATAATCAGATATACGGTTGCCCCAAGGATCATCAAAAGCAGCAAGAAAAACCACAGCCTTTTATAAAAAGGTGCCAATATTTCAATGTTCAATGGATCAGAAATAGTGCTTTCTCCAGTGGCATTGGTTAATTTAAGTTGGAACTGGTACTTGCCTGGAGCTAGATTGACAAAACTCACTTGACTTTGATTCCCCATATCTGTCCATTGATTGGTCAGGCCTATAAGGTTGTATTCCTTCTGCCAAGTCTCTCCATTGAAATTCAGTTGGTCAAACCCAAGGGTGAGGTAGTTTTCCCTGGGGTCTAAGGTAAGTTCTTTGAGTCCAATAGGACTAACTCCATTACGTAGTTCCTGAATCCTTCTTTGATTTATCCATATTTCATCTAAGAAAAAACGGGGAATCACTTCAGGTGAAATAACTTGATTGCTTTCAAGAATATGGATCCCTGAAATCGATCCTAGATAGATCCTTTGATCGGTCAATCTGCCAATTGAGTAGAGGTTAAACTCAGTACTGAGTAACCCTTGGTGAAGTCCATAACCTATTATATTCCCCCTTTGGGAGTCCCACCGAATTAAACCGCGGTTGGTTGTGATCCAATAATGGTTTTCTCCCCCCTCCAATACTCCGTATACCGCCACATCCTCCAAGGCTTCTTCCAGTTTGGGGATGTGTAGTAGATCCCCAAATTTATTATAGACCTGTATTCCCGATGTGGAACCAGCAAAGATTAAATCATTGCTGTCTTGATATAAAAACCAAGTGGCTGATTTATTGCTGGATAATTCTAGCATTTCTCCATTGGAAAGTCTAAATATTCTTGGGCCTGTGGTGAACCAATGGCTTTGATCTCGGGTTTCTATACTGGTCCAGCAGAATTTTATATTTGTATCTGAGCTAACCATATCATTGATGTTTTGTATTTGTCGGTTAAAAGGGTTAAACCGAAATAATCCCTTGGCCGTACTAATCCATAGAATCCCTAGATGGTCTTCAGAGATGTGATTCACCCTAAGATCCTTGAAGATTTCCATCATATTCGGAGGCAATTCAATTTTTTCCAGGGTATTTGACTCCCGATTAAGGTAAAGCAACCCTTTGTCATAGCTGCAGGCCCAGAGAGTGTTCCTGCTGTCTAGAAAACCGAACTTGAACCGATTACTGGGGCTATTTCCCTCTGATGTATTATAGATTTCCAGCCTTTGAGTTTGGGGATTCCAAGACATCAGTCCAGCATCGTAACTGAAAAACCAATAGAGACCATGCTGATCTACCATGGTCATTATATCCCTACTGGGAATCTCCTGATCGTTAAGTGTCGCATCGGGCCAATATTCCAAATTTAAATCATGAATATCGTTATGCCAAAGGCCTTGAGAGCTGTGTCCAAGAAGTATTTGTCCGCTTTCCAAGGTATATAGACAAGTGATACTGCTGGGGATTTCTGCAAAGTCCTCCCAGCTTTCATTTATTGGGTCGAAGAGGATCAGTTTATTTTCTCCATCCCAGAGTAATAGTTTTCCTCCCATAGCTCTGAAGATCTTTTGGGTTATTAGTTGGGGGAAAATTCTGGATTTACGTTCAGATCCTGGGAAATATAGACTTAAGCCGTGGGTTCCCCGGGCTGCATAAAGTGTCCCATTTTGCATTAGGATATCCTTTACAGGGAAGGTCTCATTGTCCAGCCAATCTGGAATATTCCCCTCTGCTATGAACTCTGGCTCAATGTTCTGGTAATTATTTACTAATTCTGTTTCTGTTCGGGCGAGTGTTACCCAACCTTGGTCTGTCCCTAGAAATATTTTGTCTTGAATAATCCAGATCTCCTGGGGGTGTTGATCCGGAAAGCAGGCAATTTCCTTTGGGGCATTAGCTTCTTTCCAGAGGTAGATAAATCCAGTTTCGGTCAGGATAAGGTAATTATGCTCCATGGATAGAGCTTGTATATCTATTACCCGTCCTTCCATGGAATCTATTAGAACGTCCGGTTTTACGAAGGCTTCTTGAATCTCATCCCAATAGATTATTTTTTCCTGGTTCGTGACAATCCATAAACGTCCCCTATGGTCTTTTTTTAACAGATGGATATAACCTGCGGTAAAGGGATCTATACCCCTTCTGGGGAAATTATCTACTTTGCTGCCGTTCCATCGGCTTAATCCTGCTTGGGTAGCCAGCCATATATAGCCTAGGCTGTCCTGTTCTATATGGCTTATGCTGTTTTGAGCTAAACCGTCTGCTATGGTTAATACTTCATGAAAGATATCTTCCGCCCAAAGGTTTTGGATAATAAAAAAAAATAGCATTAGAAATGCTACCTTTAAAGCTCTTTTCATGAATTCCTCAATCGGGATACTCCCGGTAGATATTTAAAAATCGCTCTATATTAAGAAGGAAAAGATCCACCAATTGTGGATCAAAGTGTTTTCCTCGATTCTCTTCAATATATTTAATAGCTTCCTGGTTAGACCAGGCTTTTTTGTATATCCGTTCTGACCTTAGAGCATCATAGACATCTGCCAGGGCTACAATCCGCCCTTCCATGGATATGTTATGTGCACTTTTTCCATTGGGATACCCTTGGCCATCCCAATGTTCATGGTGTTCCAGGGCAATCTTTGAGGCCATATCTATAATTGGATTCTTAGTTTCCTTTAAAATTTCATATCCCTCAAGGGTGTGTCTCTTCATAACTTCCCATTCTTCTTTATTTAGAGAATCTGCTTTATTCAGTATGGAATCGGGAGTACTGACCTTACCCACATCATGTAAGGGAGACGCAACTCGGATTCGTTGAACATAATCCATATCCGTACCGCAGAATTCTGCCAGGGTAGCAGAAATTTCACCCACTCTTTTTACATGGGAACCAGTTTCCCTGGAGCGGCTTTCCATGGCTCCTCCAAGAATACGGATCAATAGGTTTTGGGTCTCCATTATTTCTTCATTAAGAATTAGATTCTCATAGGTCAATGAAATGTTAGCTGAAAAAAGTTTGAGCAGTTTCTGGTCATCGCTGCTAAGATCTTTATTACTTCGAAAGGTTAGAATAATTTCGTTTTTTCTCTGGGTAAGCAGATAATGTACGTAGTAGGGGTGGATATACATCTCCCGGTGGGCGTTGAATCCTATGTCTATGGCATCGCGTACTTCTTTGCGTAACTGATCAAGGCTATGTTCAAGATCCAGGGTAAATTCTCCTTCTCCAGAAAGTGCTAAGACTTTTGTTTTTGAAGGACTGCGTGATACGGCATAGGCCTCCAGAGGGTCTAGCAGGAGCTCGCTGTTTTCGCCTCCCACCAGGTGACTTATCTGGGTGAGGATTGATGAGGCAAATTCCGATAGATCGACAGCACTGTTGATTTTATTGATTGAAGAAACAACCTGTTCTATATAGTTTCGTTGACTTTGTAGAGCCACCAAATCTCTATAAGATCTTAGTGCTGTATAGAAAGCGGATTCCAGATCGGCTTTTCTTAGTTCTGTTTTATTTTTATAGGCATCAATATCATATTCTTTAAGTATATCGTATTCCGGAGCAGCACCAGGTTGGCCCGTTCGAAGAATGATACGAGTATAATGGTTTTTCATTTCTTGGCGAATGACTCTCGCAAGTTTCAAGCCGGAATCGTTTTCTTCCATAACCACATCTAAAAGGATTAGGGCAATCTTTTTATCACAGCGTTCCAGGAAATCTTTAGCCTGATCCGCACTGAAAGCGCTGAAAAATTCCATGGGCCGGTTTTCAAAGGTGAATCTTTTGAGAACTTGTCGGGTGATCAGATGTACCTGTTCGTCATCGTCAACAATGAGAATATTCCAAGCATCACCTTTATGTTCCTCAATTTCTTGAGTATTGTCTTCATTTTTTAGCCAATCCATGGTTTAATTCTATATCAGTTGGGGATTCTATTCAAATATTTCCGAGGAAATACTTGACCCGGGGTTATTTCGCCGTTACAATAAGTTGAATAATTAAACAAACTAGAAGGAGTTTATCTTGCCTGCTAACCAAAGGTCTGGTCAACTTAATACCAGTCGCCTCCTCAGAGAAATATGGCAATATCAAGGTCTCAGTCGTATTGATTTGGCTCGACGTTTAGATCTGGACAAGTCCACAGTTACATTATTGGTTAATCCGTTAATAGAACAAGGACTGCTTGAGATTCAGGCACAGGGTGATTCTGGGCCCCGTGGAGGTCGCCGACCGCAGGCTTTGGGGCTACGGGGCGATTTCGCTAGCTTTTTAGGGATAGAAATTACTCCGGGGAAATTACACATAGCACTGGTTGATTTGGTTGGACATCTTCTGGATAAAAGAGATATAGATGTTGATCTCAATACGGAATATTGGCTGGAAACTCTAATTCCAGTGATTAAAGAAATATACCAGCAATACCATAAAGTTTATCCTGTTCTAGGGGTAGGTCTAGCCTTGCCGGGAGTGGTGAACAGTGCCTTCGGAGAGCTTCAGAAGTCATTGTTGATGCACGTGGTGGATAATTTACCCATAGGAGATATTTTTGCTGAGGAATTAAACTGCGATATCATGGTTGAAAACGATGCAAATTGCTGTACTTGGGGAGAATTGGTGCAGCAGCGTTTTTCCTCCATGGATGATTTTCTTTTTCTTTTGGTAGAGTCTGATCTTTTTCAGAAGATAGGAAGTTCGGGCAGCCGTTTTTCCCTTGGTTTGGGCATCGCCATAGACGGAAAGGTCTATCAGGGCAAGGATTTTGGTGCAGGAGAATTCCGGAGTATTCTGTGGCAGGGGGACCCCCACAGTCAGTTCAGTATTTCCCTTGAAGAAATGAAAAATCTTGCACGGGACAAGGAACTTCGCTTAAGGATTTTTAAAGAAATGGCCATGAACATAGCCTTTATCGTTAATACTCTAAGCCTGGCCAATATCTTTGTCGGTGGGGATCTTTTGCCCTATTGGTATGAACTATTGCCCATTCTTGAAGAGGAAATTAAACGAAACGGAGCCTATCAAGACAGAACGAAAATTGTATGTGAATCATCCTCCATGGGTGAATATTCTGCGGCCTATGGAGCTGCCGCCATGCATCTTCATAGAGTCTTTGCCGGTGATATGTCCAGCTTTTACCAGGAACGATCTCAAAAAATTGGGCTTGAAGCCCTTTATATAAAATAAGAAAATACCAAAAAGGAGCCACCGATGAAATACGGTTTTTTTGACGATGATAAGAAAGAATATGTTATCACTGATCCACAGACCCCCTTCCCCTGGATCAATTATTTAGGGAATCAGGATTTTTTCTCTTTAATATCCAACACTGCTGGAGGGTATACCTTCTACCGGGATGCAAAGTTTCGGAGACTCACCCGTTATCGGTATAACAATGTACCCATGGATGACGGCGGCCGTTATTTCTATATAAAAGATGGCGATACCACTTGGACTCCCGGTTGGAAACCTATGAAGACTTCGCTTGACCGCTACGAATGCCGTCATGGTATGAGTTATACAAAATTTGACTCTGAAAAAAATGACTTACAGGCTGAGCTGCTTTTTTTTATACCCAATGATTTTTGGGGTGAAGTACAGAAAGTAACTTTGACCAACAACGGTTCGGAAACAAAAAAAGTGAAGCTTTTCAGTTTTCAGGAATGGTGTTTATGGAATGCCGAAGATGATATGAACAATCTTCAGCGAAATTTCTCTACAGGAGAAGTGGAGATTGAAGATTCAACCATTTATCATAAGACCGAGTATAAGGAAAGAAGAGATCATTTTGCTTTCTATTCTGTTAATCAACCCATTCAGGGTTACGATACCGATCGTGAAACCTTTATGGGCTTATATAACGGTTTTGACAATCCGCAGGCTGTGGCTGCCGGAAAACCTGGAATGTCTGAGGCTCACGGTTGGTCTCCCATCGCATCTCATTATCTTGAGGTGGAATTGAAGCCCGGCGAATCCAAGGATTATGTCTTTGTTCTAGGCTATGTTGAGATGCCCGCTGAAGATAAATGGGAATCTAAACTGGTGATCAATAAGACCGTGGCTAAGCAGATGATAGCCCAGTTCGACACGGTGGAAAAGGTGGATAAAGCCTTTGATGAATTAGGTAGTTACTGGGAAGATTTGCTAAGCCGATATGTTCTGGATTCCGGAGATAAAAAACTGGACCGCATGGTGAATATCTGGAATCAATACCAATGTATGGTCACCTTTAATATGAGCCGATCGGCCTCATTCTTTGAAACCGGTATCGGACGAGGCATGGGTTTTCGTGACTCCAATCAGGATTTGATCGGCTTTGTACACCAATGTCCCGATAGAGCCAAAGAAAGAATTCTGGATATTGCAGCTACACAGCTGGAGGATGGTTCTGCCTACCATCAGTATCAACCTCTAACTAAACGAGGTAACGATGCCGTCGGTGGGAACTTTAACGATGATCCGGTATGGCTGATTCTCTCTACGGTGACCTATATTAAGGAGACTGGCGATTTCAGTATTCTGGATGAAATGGTTCCCTTTGATAATGACGACAGCAAGGCCAAACCTCATTTCGATCATCTTTCAGCCTCCTTTAATCACGTAGTAAATAATTTAGGCCCCCATGGCCTGCCTCTTATCGGTCGTGCCGATTGGAACGATTGTCTTAACCTTAACTGTTTCAGTAAGGATCCCAACGAGTCCTTTCAGACCACGGAGAATCAAACGGGAAAAACCGCAGAATCATTGATGATTGCCGGTCTCTTTGTGCTTTATGGAAATGAATATTCCGCCCTGTGTCGACGATTGGGCAAAAACGACTTGGCTGATAAAGCCGATGCCGAAATCAAGAAGATGGAAGAAGCTGTGAAGACTCATGGCTGGGATGGAGAATGGTTCTTAAGAGCCTACGACTATTTTGGTAAGAAGGTTGGTTCCCATGAAAATGAAGAGGCAAAGATTTTCATAGAGTCCCAGGGATTCTGCACCATGGCCGAAATTGGAAAAGAAGAAGGCTACTGTAAAAAAGCTTTGGATGCTGTGAAAGAACGATTGGACTGTGAATATGGTATCGTTCTGAACAATCCCGCTTTTACCAAGTATTATATCGAATACGGAGAAATTTCCACCTATCCTGCGGGATACAAGGAAAACGCCGGAATCTTTTGCCATAATAATCCCTGGATAATGATAGGAGAAACCAAAATCGGTCGGGGAGATCTAGCCTTTGAATATTACAAGAAGATAGCCCCGGCTTATCTGGAAGATATCTCTGAACTACACCGCATGGAACCCTATGTATACTGCCAGATGATCGCCGGTAAGGATGCCTTTAAACCCGGAGAAGGAAAGAACTCCTGGCTCACCGGAACCGCCGCTTGGAACTACTACGCCATAACTCAGTATATTCTTGGGATTCGGCCTGAATATGATGGACTGGTTATTGAGCCGGTTATTCCTGCAGACTGGAAAGGTTTCAAGGTGAGCCGGAAGTTCCGTGACACCAGGGTGAATATCTCCGTGGAAAATCCCAAAGGTCTTTCTTCAGGCAAGATGGAACTGGAGATTGATGGCAAGAAGATCGAAGGATCTCTACTACCCATGGAATATATCAAGGGTAGTGAAATTTCAGTGAAGGCTTTTTTAGTTTAATTAAAAATAGTTCCAACAGAAGGATGGGGCAGTCTTCGGGCTGCCCCTTTTTTGTCC
>JAQICO010000319.1 GCA_027858495.1 Spirochaetaceae bacterium | reverse complement strand
GGACAAAAGAATTTTTCTTCGATTCGGCAGTGTTACGTTTCGGGCACAGGTTTATTGTGATGGGATTCTTTTAGGAGAACATGAGGGGGGCTTCCTTCCCTTCGAATTTGAGATAACAGAAACCATGAACAAGGGCGACAGCCATTTTTTGGCCATCCGGGTGGATAATCTACTGGATGAAACCACCATTCCCCAGGGCAATATTAATCCCGAAGTGGGAGGAGTGGCAGCCTGGCGTGTAGATAATTATCCCAACGTACACTATGATTTTTTTCCTTTTACAGGAATTCACCGTCCGGTGGTGCTCTATACCACAGAGAACAGTAAATTGGAAACCCTGCAGCTGACCACGGAGAAACTGGAATTCGCCTCGGAGGAAACCGCAGCTGTAAGTGTTAATTGCCGCGGCACATTTTCCGGTCCGGGAGATCAGCTGGAAATTACCATAGAAGAACTTGGATTTGGAAAAATTATAGAAATTACCCAAGCTGGGGATATCCAATTCTCCTTTGAATTGGACCAATTAATCCCCTGGTCAGATAAAAATCCCAAACTATATAATGTGTGTTTTAACTTAAAGAACGAATATAACCAGGTGGATGAATATATTCTGCCCTTCGGTTTTAGAACCGTCACCGTGGAAAAGGGAAAACTCCTGTTAAACGGCAAGGCCATATACCTAAAGGGTTTTGGAAAACATGAAGACCTCAATGTAATCGGAAAAGGATTGAGCCTTCCCTATCTTATTAAGGATCATAACCTTTTACGATGGATAGGAGCCAATTCCTATCGCACCTCCCACTATCCCTACAGCGAGGAAGCCATGTACATGGCCGACCGTCAGGGTATTCTTATTATCGATGAAACTGCAGCCAATACACTGTCTATGCTGGCGGTTAAGGATAAGAAGAAAAAGAACATACTTAGCCAAAAACATCAGCAGCATATAAAAGATCTGATCACCCGGGATTACAACCATCCCTCGGTGATTATCTGGAGTCTTGGCAATGAATGTGAAACCTATATTCCCCAGGGTAAGGGCTATTTTAAGAACTTGGTAAAATATGCAAAGACCCTGGATCAATCCCGACCGATTACCTTTGTACTAAACAGCAACGCCCAAAACGAGCTAGAGGCCGAGGTGTTCGATATTATCTGTGTAAACGCCTACCCTTCCTGGTATCATAGATGCGGAAAGTTTGAAGAAATTCCCCAGCTGTTGACTCCCCTGTTGGACGGCTTTTGGGAGAAATATAAGAAACCCATCATCATCAGCGAATTCGGAGCGGATACCATTCCCGGGCTGCACAACGAATACGAACTCATGTGGAGCGAAGAGTATCAATTTAAAATGCTGGAACCCATTCTGCAAATAGCCAAGGATCATCCCGGGGTTTGCGGGGCTCATATCTGGAACTTTGCCGACTTTAAGGTAGGCCAGCATGTGGGACGTATTATTTTAAACTGGAAGGGGATTTTCACTCGGGACCGTCATCCCAAGATGGCAGCTCATCTGGTAAAAAAATTCTGGGAAGAAGACTAAAAACAAAGAGAGGAAAAAATGGAACAGAAGAAACTAAGAGTGCTCATTCAGCAGATTATTGAAGGGGTTGAAAAGAAGATTCCGGAATATAAATCCAGCCCCGATGACTGGAATATATCCCAGGGGAATGTAGGTCTATGTATTATCGATGACCAGGGGAATATCTATGGAAAGATGTTTGGTCCCGATAAAATCCGTCAGAGAGGCTTTTTTGAAATGGCGGAAAAGAAAGCCACCCAAGTATATATCACCCGAATCAATACCGGTGAATTTGAAGAACTAGCATATGCGAAAAAAATCGATTGGTTTAAATACGGTATTATGAAACCCGACTATGTGGGCTGGGAGGGCGGTCAGCTGATCCAACTGGATGAAGAGACCCAAATCTCCGTGGGCTTCTCCGGTTTCATGGGAGAAAACGACCTGGCCCTGGTTGCCGATGTGGCAGCTGAAATAATAAAATAAAGTGAAGACAGAAAAATCAAAACTCCTCTTAAACTCCCTTAGTTGTCTAGGGGAGTTTTTCCTATGGACAGCTGGGGGGTACAGCCTTTACAATTTCAATTTGTAAACATTAATAGATCGAAAAATAGAGGACCGCAGTTCGTTTATTTGTATTTTTTTATAATTAGTGTCTCGTGAAATGGGAAGGGAGAATTTAACAGCGGATCACACAGATGGGAGGGAGAGGGAGAAGAGATGGACCGCGGGAAG
>JAQICO010000378.1 GCA_027858495.1 Spirochaetaceae bacterium | reverse complement strand
GGTACGGGCCCCTTTTACTGGCAGATATTTTTTAACATTCAAAGCTGCTTGACCAAATATAATATTTTTTCATCGGTGATTATTACCCATGATATCGACTCGGAATATGTAAACTCCCGTAATCGTATCGTTTCCTCCCTACGGAATAAACAGCTGGAGGGAATTATCTATTTCCCCGTAAAGGGACCCAAGGATGATGAAATCTTTGAACTTTTGAACAAGGCCCATGAACATGTTGTTCTAATCGATGCCAAGGGTGATGAAAGTAATTTTCACCAGATATATATCGATAACTATAATGCAGGTTGCAAAGCAGCCCAGGCTTTTATAGATCGGGGACATAAAGAATTCCTCTTTATTGGAGGAGCCTCTGTCATTTTCTCCGCCCAGGAACGTTGGCAGGGTTTTTGTGATGTCCTTTCTGAACATGGAATTACCATGGGAAAGGAGCGGGAAATCTATGGGGAATTTCGATCGGGTTTAACCTACCAGACGGTACTTGATTCCTGGGATAACATACCTCCCTTTACTGCTGTTTTTGCCAATAATGACGACTCCGCCCACGGCTTTATGCGAGCCGCCTGGGAGAAGGGGAAATCTTGCCCTGAGGATTATTCCATCATCGGATTCGATAATAACACTGAAGTTGACCCCTATTTGCGGCCAAGTCTGAGCAGCTTCGACCAATCTCTCCATGAAATCGGTCAAAAAGCAGCAAAAACTCTGGTGGATTTAATGAGGGACCGTCCGGTTCTCGAAAAAAAACAGACCATTACACCATTTCTTGTGACCAGGGAATCCTTGGATTTTGCTCCTGGTTATTCGAAGTAATTTTTCCGCTTGTTTCCAAAATGATTTCATAGCATAAATATAGATTTCTGGAAAATTCATGATTGCCGAGAATAATGGATCCCGTTTTTTCGAAATATAAATACCTGAAATGACCATCACAATTAATAGAATATTTATGACTACTTCCATTTTTGAAGAGGTTTTATAGGGAAGGCTTTCTGCGAATGATAGCGCTGTTTGGCCGACAAATCTAAGGATATTGAATGACAGCATGGCCAGTTTCAGAAGTATTGCATTTACCGCAAATTTTCCCGATGGAAGCCGCTCCACATTCATATCGCTTTTCAACTCGCTATGAAATTGCTCTGAGGTACCATGATATAGCTCAATCCTTGTGGCTCTTGGAATTGTCCATTGGAGAGGTATCAATATCGACGGACAGTTTCTTTGGCAGGAACATATTTCAGGTCGAAACTGTTTTTGAAAAATGTATCTTTACGAACCATATCTATTTCTTCAAAACGAGTTCTGCCCTGTGAGAATAAACTGATGATCGATTTAAGAACGTGAGGGTGGCTGGGTGTATTAGTTACAGATCTTGCACAGAAGCCCATGTATACTTCCCTCCATGTGCTGTAGGGAGGGGGTTAGAGCCTTGCGATTGGCGGAGTCCCATCGCATAGGTCCCCTAAATCCCGGATTCTTATATGATATCCGAGTATGTCTCTCTCCTGCTCTATTATGCCGACAAAAAATTAGGAGCCGATATTGGTTATAAGAGTAAATGGCAGGCACATCAAAAAGGAAGTTCCTTTATTTTTTGATATACCTGCCTTTTACTCTATACCCTTGATGTTTCGGCTCCTAGGCGTTTTTCAATACTGATTAGTCTTCAACAACACCAGTGTACAGGCCTCCACAGGAGTTATCCCTTCAGCCTCTAGCTTTGTCTTAAACTCAGGATTTTCCGTGCCGGGATTAAAGATGACCCGTTTGGGCTTAAGGGAGATCACATAGTCCATATAATCCGCCTGATGCTGGGGGCCCACATAGAGGGTTACTGTATCCACGTCCTCAAAGGCTGCTTTTGTGGTTTGGAATTCCACATCCTCCACCTTTCCTTCTTTAATAGCCAGGGCATAGACCCTATGATCATGAGCTCTGAGTTCTGTTATGGCCTTAAAAGCGTATCTCTGGGGTTTGGTTGAAGCCCCAATTAACAAGGTTGTTTTATTCATATACATAAGATAAACAAGGTCTAAGGTTTTTTCCAGTGTTCTCTTTTCTTCACAGACAATCCTGACTATCTTTTATCTACACTCAGGCTTAGTAAGCCAAATGCACCGGGGGTCTTATGTCCATTTTAAATTTCAATCCTAACATGTCCTATCGCCGTTTTGGTAAAACCGAAAAAACAGTCAGCGTGATTACCCTGGGAGGTATGCGATTTATCCATGGCTGGGAATCTCCCAAGGAAGAAATTCCCCGGGATACCCTGGATGAGGTCAAATTCTCCATTAAACGGGCCATGGACTGCGGCATTAATATGATTGAGACGGCCAACGGTTATATGAAAAGTGAAAAGGCCTATGGCCTGGCTTTTGAAGAAATGGAACTGCCTCGAGACAGTTACTATCTAATGACCAAGGGAGCCGCCATGACCGCCCGGGATATGCGGGCCATGGTGAATGAGCAGATGGAATTGCTTAAAACCAATTATTTCGATTTCTATGGATGGCACGGCATGAATACCCAGGAGATATTCCAACAGTCCTGCGCCCCCGGCGGTCCGGTGGAAGAGCTGTTAAAAATGAAACGAGAGGGCATCATCGGCCATGTGGGTTTTAGCTCCCATGCCCCGGTGGATGTAATCTCCCGGGCTATAGAAACGGGCATGTTTGATTTTGTGAATCTGCACTACTATTATTTCTTTCAGCGTAACCGGGCCGCTGTAGATTTGGCGGAGCTTCGGGATATGGGGGTGTTTATCATCTCCCCCAACGATAAGGGGGGCCAACTCTTTAATGCACCACCGCTGTTGCGTAAATTAACCAAGCCCTATACGCCCCTTCAATGGAATGCCCGATTTTGTCTCTCCACTCCAGCGGTGCATACCCTTAGCTTCGGAATCACCCGAAAATCTCATTTTAAGGAAATGAAGGGAATCTTTCCCTTGAGTTGGCCCCTGCCTCAAGTTGATCGGGAGATTAAGGAGAACATGGATAGGCAATGGCTGAAGGATCCCTACAGCGACTATGAAGGTTATGAATATCAGGATAACCCCCAGAAAATAAACGTACCGGAATTTCTACGGCTGCGGCGTATGTGGAAATGCTTCGATATGAAGGAATTCGGCCAGTACCGTTATAATATGTTCAGCCCCACCGATCATTGGGTGCCGGGGAATATGGCAACCCCTGAACTGGTGGAACAGCTGGATGACAGCAAAACTCCCGGGCTGAATGTTAAGGCTCTACTGGATGAGGTACATCATGCTCTTTATATAGAGAAATAGCTGATTCCTTAAACTAAAGACAACTGCAAATACGCCTCAAAAAGGTATTTTATTATCATATCGTTAAGACGCATTTGTAGAAAATAAATCAATTACTTCATTTACCAGTGATGGAATTTTTTGGATTATGTTTATTATGGCGTTCTTATCAATCTCGAAACTGTATGCATGTCTGACAAAATGCCGAAATGCCAGAAACCCCTTAAGGTCTTGGTATATGTCTGGAGAAATCAGTTTTTGTTGTACAGATAAGTTAAGCAAATCCTTATGCCAATTATTTGATTGTATATCTAGTCCCAATGCCTTGATTTGAATTGTTAGAATCTTTTCAATTCCGCCGTAAATAGAAACTAAAGAGAGGGCAGCAGCCCGAGTTTCTATATCGTCAATGTCTTTTTTTATTG
>JAQICO010000053.1 GCA_027858495.1 Spirochaetaceae bacterium | reverse complement strand
ATAAAATTCAAGTACTTTACTTATTTTTTTAATAGATAAGTAAAGTACTTTTTTTATAAAAATGATTTTTTTTTAATTCTTCATCTTCAAAATTTTGTATGAGTAATTCCAATTCTAAGGTCTCCTGTTCCCAGAAAGCCCTGGTTCCAAAATTACTAAAAAAACGTTCAAATGCCGGATCGTCTCTACGCCGCGCTAGCCAGCCTACGTAATAGACAAGCCTTAAGCCACGAAGTAACTCAGCGATGTTCCACCAAGAGAAATTAAAATCAGCAAAGGTCATGTAACCCTCTGCAAGAAGAGCTCTATTTTGCCTGCCCCAATGGTCATTGGAACCTGCAATCATCCATAAATCTTGAACCGGCGGTCCGGTAAGGCAATCGTCGAAGTCCAGTAATAATGGGGAGTTATCCCTATAGAGAATATTCCCCACATGGCAGTCTCCATGTAACCGGACCATGGGGTGATCTTCTATCCGTTGATTATATAATTTGGCAATTTTATTTGCGGCTTGTATATAACGCTGACCAATAGCAGGGTCTATCAATTGATGTTTTTTAAAGTATTCCAAGGGTTCATCGATATAACGTTGAGTATTTATTGCAGGCCGGTATTTAAAAGTCCCGGGAACGCTGTGGATTCTACCGATTATTCGCCCCAGACTAAGTAAATCTTCCGGGGAAAATTCATCTCGCTGCCTACCGCCCCGCAGATTCCACAGAGCATAAAAAATATCTTCCCGTTGAACAAGGGTCTTTCCATCTTTTAGTTTGAGGGGTGCTGCCACAGGGACATCCTCAGAGAGGAGTTCTTGGAGAAATGAATGCTCTTCTTCAATTTGATCCCGATTCCAGCGGCCAGGTCGGTAAAATTTTGCAACTATGGCCTTATCTTCTTCTAAGGAAATACGGTATACCCTATTTTCCAGACTGTTCATTGGTGAGCAGACACCCATTGGGTCAAATCCGGCTTCTTCAACGGCATCTAGTACAGCATGGGGAGTTAATTTATAAAAGGATTCCATGGGTTGAGAGTAGCAGATTCAACCTTGGCGATCAAGGTTGAATCTTTAATTAAGGAACAATCGTCCACATATTTTTTTATATTGTCCTAGTCCTTCAGCTAAGGTGATACTGTCAAAAATATTATGTAGCAGATCTAAGCTTTCTGTATTGGGTGATTTCCCAATGTAATTGATTTCAATAAAGAGTTCTTCATCGCGAAGAGTCCAATAAATGCTTTCGCAAAGACTTGTTTTTTGCTGCTCATCAAGACTATGAAGAACTTCAAAATCAGATTGAAAATCTTCATAGGAAGTTTCTTGTTGTTCATAGGCTTCTAAACAGGAAATGGCAGTAATTAGATTCTCCGGGAGATTTTTTATTTTTTTACATTGGTAGATTGTATCTTCTTTAACCCAAGCCTGATGTAGCTTTTCGATAATGGTGGACGTCTGTATTTCCGTTATTGAAAATAGTATGTTACCCCAGGGTCTTTTTGTTTGTTCCATATGGCAGATCTTTATGGCAAGAGAAGTGGCATCATCGTCGAATCCTTCATGGGAATAATTAAAGCCTACGTTCAATACACGTTGTACCAGTTCATGGGGATCTAATTCTCTAAATCCCTTGATCAGATGAATTAATCGTTCTATTCCAAAGGGCTCATCATTGCTGTTTAAAACCTCGGTAATCCCGTCTGAATATAAAAAGAGTATGTCTCCTTTGGCTAAGGGTATAGAGCTACTGGTAAATAGCTGGTGATCTTTAAATCCCAAGGGCATATTCTTTCCCTTGAGTATCCAGCAGAAATCTTCTCGGCAATTGTAGTGTATTACCGGATTATGCCCGCAGTCAATATAACGGTACACTGCTCGATCCATGTCCAATCGGCCATAATTCAGAGTAATAAAGCTTTTGATTCTTATGAGTTCCTTGGTTAAGTAGCTGTCTGTGAGGTCTACAATTTATTCTATGACCGGGCGATTATCTCCGGCTGTAATTAATGAGATAATCGCTTTATTAAAAAGGTTCTTTGCACCGGCCCCAAGAAGGGCAGCATTAAGACCTTTGCCCATTACATCGCCGATAAAAAAATCAAGAACATTATCGTGCATTCGATTGAAATCATAAAAATCTCCATCCACCTTGCGGGATGGGATGCTGTTGGCATCAATTTTCACTCCATCGGGAGGATTTCTTGGCACACCCAGCAGAAGTTTTTGCTGAATACGTGCACTGATTTCCGATTCCATGGACTCCATTTTTGCAATGGCAATCTCTTTCTCCCTCAAATCAGTGACATCTTGTATCTTTCCTAATATTTCATGATCATGGGATCCATTACTATATAATAAAGAGATCCAAATCTTTTTGATTTTTCCATGACCATCCTCAATCTTCAGATCAAAATTAATCCGATCACTTCTGTCCAGGGCTCTTATAAGAAGATCATCCAACTTACTGCCTTCTTGAGAACGAAGTATTTGACCCCAGATCTCAGGCGTATGTTTAAGTTCAAGTGAATTACACCCAAGGATTTTTTCCAGGTTGTTTGTAAAGGAGATTAACCTATTAAAAAAAATATCAGAGATAAATATCCCTATATCAAGGCTATTTAACAATTGTTGAAAGCTATGATTCTCCAAGAGGTTTCGAGGCATCGCTCCATCGGAAAAAATATTTTCTTTGGCTTTCATAAACCCTTGTTAAAAAAGGAAAGACCTTCATCGACTGTTGAAAAACAAGGTATAATTTGTGGGAGTTTAACCATCTCAAAGAGAGTTTCAACGGCTTGATTCATAGCACAAAGAGCAATATGTGTATCTCTTTGTCCTAAATCTCTATTCATGCTTAGAATGATACCTAAACCTGATGAATCAACAAATTTTACATTGGAGAAATCCAATATAATTTTTTTATTTTGAGAAATCTCTTTCTCCAGATTTTCTTTAAAACTATTTAAATTTAAGGCATCTATCTGTGGGTTGATTATTGTAATAATTAGAATATGACCCACTATTTTACTATTCATCTTTTATACTCCGCGAATAATACCGTTGTTGAAAGAATAACATAATGTGAAAGAGATTCAAGTTATTTATACTTGTT
>JAQICO010000005.1 GCA_027858495.1 Spirochaetaceae bacterium | reverse complement strand
CGTAGAGTAAGGTCTCCCTTGGCTATACGTTCAACGCCGGCTTCCAAAAGCTGAATACGTTTGGCTATTCTTCTTCCAAAAATGATGGATAACCCATAACTGATCAGTATCAATGAAACCGCAACAATTAGGGAAAGAACGGTCATACTACGTTCTTTAACAATGATGGAATTATCAATTATTTGAAACTGCTCCAACAATACCTCTTCGATGATACTATAGTTGTCTGAAGCCCGTCGGATGGTCTGAACCAGTAAATTAAGACTTTCGTAGAAATCCACGGTTGATTCATCTTTATCAATGTCGTTGACTAAGAGATCGGTTAACACAACACTTTCGATTCCAAGGTCCTTAGCCTGCTGTAAAACCACCCTGTTTCTATTTTCTAGCTGATTAAACCCACTTCCAGAAAATGCAAAAAGAGCGGTGATATTTTTAACGGCCCTTTCAAGATCGGAGCTCAAGGAAGGTATTTGTTTAAAACCCTTTACGGTTTCAATGAGTTCCAGTGATCTACCATGATTTTCTGACCATTTCTCCTGTTGACCCTCTAAGTCAAAGAACAGCATATCCAATAGAATCTGATGTTCCAGGGCTAGTTGATGCTGAAGATCAATCAAATAGCTTTTTTCATCTCGAATATTTTTTATGGGAATCTGATTTATAAAGAATATTCCCAGAGCAAATAATGCACCTAGCACTGTAATAGTTGTAACAGATATCAGTTTTCCCCGTATTTTCATGAACTCTCCCTTCAGTGATAAATTCAATATGTCATTAGAAATCTAATATTATTATCGGGGAAAATCCATAATATTATTATACCAAGAAGTAAAAAGAGCACCATGATGTTAGGTTTAAAACAATAATGACAATATTTCAGAGCTAGAGCCTAATATATTGCCATTATCTAGTAATCCTACTAATAGCGTTGGCTATTTATCCCAATATTTCTGAACACGTTTTCTCAACTGGTCTCTATAGGCGTCCCAATCGGTGATGGGCTTTTTGGCCAGACCTTCCTCACAGGCAGCCCGGGCAACCGCCATGGATTCCCATTCGATCACCCGGGGATCAAAGGGTTTGGGAACAATATAATCCGGACCGAATTGAAAATCCTGGCCATTATAGGCATCTTTAACCATCTGGGGTACAGGTTCCTTGGCCAAGGCGGCCAAGGCACGGGCGGCAGCCATTTTCATACCCTCGGAAATTTTCCTGGACCGTACATCCATGGCTCCCCTAAAAATGAAGGGAAAACCCAGCACATTGTTGATTTGATTGGGATATTCGCTGCGGCCGGTGGCCATGATAAGATCGTCCCGGGTCGCCAAAGCAACTTCCGGTCGTATTTCTGGATCGGGATTGGCCATGGCAAAAACAATGGGTTGAACTCCCATGGAAAGCAGCATCTCGGGAGTCACACAGTCCGCAGCGGAAAGACCGACAAAGACATGGGCCCCTTGAAGAGCTTCGGCCAGGGTTCTTGCTTCAGTGTTACGGGTAAAATCCTCTTTGGTAGAATTTATCCCTTCTCTGCCCTTCCAAAGAACGCCCTTGCTATCGCACATTAAAAGATTATCAGAATTAACACCGGCGGCAATAAACATTCTAGCGCAGGATATTCCAGCGGCTCCAGCGCCGTTAAAAACCACCTTAAGGTCCTTCAATTCCCGCTGGGTAACCTCTGCGGCATTGAGTAATCCGGCGGTACAGATGATGGCAGTTCCGTGCTGATCGTCATGAAAAACCGGTATATCACAGAGTTCAATCAGGGTCTGTTCTATTTCAAAACACTCGGGGGCCTTAATATCTTCCAGGTTGATTCCTCCGAAGGTAGGCTCCATCAGTTTTACAGTATCGATGATTTTTTGAGGGTCCCGGGTATCCAATTCGATATCAAATACATCGATGTCGGCAAATCTCTTGAATAATACGCCCTTCCCTTCCATTACTGGCTTGCTGGCAAGGGCTCCGAGGTTGCCCAAGCCTAATATGGCAGTACCATTGGTAACCACGGCTACCAGGTTTCCCCGACAGGTATATTTGTAACTATCCTCAGGATTATTAGCAATTTCCAGTACCGGTTTGGCAACTCCGGGTGTGTAAGCTAAAGAGAGGTCTTCGGCGGTTTGGCAAGGCTTAGAGGGAACGACCTCAATCTTTCCGGGCCGGCCGTCTCTGCTATGATATTCCAATGCTTTTTTCTTTAATTCGTCCATAGATAAATCCTCTTATATTTGATGTTTTCTGGTGTAATACATATCCATAAAATCATCTCAAATTTTAAAAATAAGCCCCTAGGGTTGGGACTTATTATAACAGGATTTTAGGATATGGGGAATCAGTCCCAGGGAAAAGAATAATTCATGGAGAAGCGCTGTCGAAGCTCATCCATCACCTGCTGAAGAGCCGGGGGTACTGGACAACCGTGTTCTTTCCGATACTGCCAGGCGATGTATTCTTTTTCTCCAGCGGTATAGATTTGATCCTCACCGGGTGCCTTTTCACTGGCCCTTAAATCACGCAGGATATTTCCAGCCACTCGGCGGAAGGTTTCTTCTCCCATAAAGGCCTTGGTATCTATGGCTATAAAAAAGTGTCCCAGCGGATAGGGGATACGATTCCCTTGGTCATCAAAGCCGTTCAAGGCCTTTAAATAGGCCCCGTCCTGCAGAGCCGCCGATAGGATTTCCACCACCACGGCATAACCGTATCCCTTATATCCTCCGGTAACTTCGCCTATACCTCCCAAGGGAGCCAGAGCAGCCTTGCCCTGGGTTAAATCTTTGAGGATCTGCTGGGTATCGGTACGGGTTTTACCATCCCGGCCGATTACCCAACCAGGTGGGAGTTCTTTTCCGGCCCGGTTGTACATTTCGATCTTCCCGCGCTGGGAAACCGAAGTTGCACAATCCAAAATAAAATCGAATTCCTCATCGGTGGGCAATCCGATGGACAATGGATTTGTCCCCAGCATATTTTCCACTCCCAGGGT
>JAQICO010000117.1 GCA_027858495.1 Spirochaetaceae bacterium | reverse complement strand
CTATATAACTGGCGAGATTGGTAGAAAGAGTGGTTTTTCCGGTACCACCCTTTCCGCTGGCAATGGCAATTTTCATTCTTTCTCTAACAAGTTTATTCGCTGCTGAATTACATCCATCTGCTCTTTCAATCGGTCCGCATCCTGCTGAAGAAAGTTCTTCTCTTCCTGGGGAGTCAAGGTACTGCGGTACTCTAAAGGAGCCCCGAAGAATCTTCCTCCTCCTCCTCCCATTCTTCTACCAGCTCGACGACCTTGACCGGGCCATGCTGCGCCTCCCCTGAAAAATCCTCTTCCTCCGGAATCATTTAAATATCCCGGCTCTTTATTCCCGGTGCATAAACCTGCACCTCTACCTGTCTTTGCTCCTAATCCTTGGGGACCCATTCTATCTCCTCTTGGCATAATCTTACCTCCTGGTATTTCTAAATCTTCTACAACAGGCACCATGGCCGAAATGCTCTGCCATATCCACCAGATCCTCCGATCCGCAGCGGGGACAATTCCCCGGAGCTCCTAAAAGCTCTTCGCGAAACCGGTTACCGCAGCTGCGGCAACGTATCCGGGTTTCCCGGAAATGTACTGGACCACCCAGAACCTTCAAAACACCGCCATTGACAAGAAACTCTGCAGATTTCCCTCGGGCCTGGTCTATTAGGCGAGTGAAGGTGGAGCGAGATATATCCATTTTTTCTGCAGCATCCACATGATCCATCCCTTCCACATCGGCCAAACGCAAGGCCTCCAGCTCATCCAGTTCTAGCAATATTTCTCTAAGGTTTTTAGCAGGAACACCCTGGGGTTTAAAGCAGTCATAAAGGGGAGGACTCAATATCATTCGCTGTCTTTTCGGTCTTGGCATTTTCTCTCTCCACTACAATAATAATGCACATATGCCCATATCGTCAAGGGCATATTCCCATTATTATCCTTTAAATATTTAATGGCGAAATACAAATGAAGCTTTAACCGACATTGAGAAAATAAAAATGTGTTGAAAAGAAGCTTTATCCTACCAAGAATAAATGGGGAGAAACCCATAGAGAGGCGGTAATAGCGGTCATGGAGATGATAAGTATGAGCACCGGATATTTCAAATAACGGAGAACCGAATCCAACTTGAGAGGCATAACCCAGCTGCGGCCCATAATTTTTTTACCCAAGCGACCGGTCCACTCCTGCAGGGCTCCCAGTGGGCAGATCCAGCCGCAAAAACCTCTGCGAAAAATAAGGGCCAATACCAGACTAATAATAAATAATGAAAAAGTGCCCACGTAAATCTTATCTATAAGATTACCTGCAGTAAATAGGGTGTAAAGGCTTTCCAAACCTCCAAATGGACAAAGAGCATGGATGGAAGGACTTCCATCCGGACCTCCTCCCTTCACCTGATGCATATAGGCGGTATAGGTTATAAATATCAAAAACAGCGTTAATAAAATGATCCTTAATATACCGGCAATATTATTTTTCATGACTACTCCAAAAGTAGGATTTGGAAAGGATAATAGCATATCTCCTAAAAATGCCTATATATATTTGACTATATTGGATTATTTATGTATATATAAACCCATATACTACATGAAGGATTTACTATATGTTTAAAACACTATCTTTTTTACAAAAAAATCTCAGTTGGACTGTTCCGTTATTTATGGCTGGCGGATTTTTATTAGGACTCTATATGGAAGATTCAAGTTCTCTTAAGGTTTTAATTCTTCCCTTTACCTTTTTGATGGTATATCCCATGATGGTTACCCTGCAGTTTAAAACGATTCTTCAAGGCGGCGACACAAAGCTTCAACTGGTAACTCAATTGATAAATTTTGCGGTAATTCCTTTCTTAGCCTTTTTTCTGGGCAAATGGTTCTTTCCCAATGATCCTTATCTGGCTCTGGGATTTCTTTTGGTATCCCTGCTGCCTACCAGCGGAATGACTATTTCCTGGACGGGCATATCCAAGGGGAATATGACCGCGGCTGTAAAAATGACCGTGGTAGGCTTACTGCTTGGTTCCCTATTGACCCCCATTTATATTAAATGGTTAATGGGAGCTTCCATTTCTATACCCATGGTAAAGATTTTTACTCAAATTGCCGTAGTGGTGGTCATTCCCATGGTGACTGGGTTCATAACTCAGCAGCTAATCATTAAAAAATATGGAATACCCCGCTTTAAAAAGGATATAAAGAAGCAATTTCCTCCCCTTTCAACGGTAGGAGTTTTGTTGATGGTATTCATTGCCATGACCCTAAAGGCTAAATCCATCATGGCAGACCCCATGGGGTTTCTATCGCTGGTTCCCCCATTGCTAGCTCTATATATCATAAACATTTTGCTCAGTACCCTAATTGGAAAAAGGTTTTTCAATAGGGCAGACGGCCTGGCACTGGTATATGGAACGGTACTGCGTAATTTATCAATAGCGCTTGCCATAGCCATGACCAGCTTCGGTCAGGAAGGCTCAGCCATTGCTTTAATTATAGCTCTTGGATATATAATTCAGATTCAGCTTTCCTCCTGGTATGTTAAGCTGTCTTCCAAAATATTCGGAGCTCCCGAAGAAGACAAAGCAAAAGACCCCTCTTTTAAAACCTTTACAACTAGAACATAATGACACATTGAAAATACTAAAACATTTTATTTGAATATTATGGCGGTGATTAAATGAAAGGGACCTTGGATTGTATACCCTGCTTGGTTAGACAGGCGGTAGGATTATCTCAAATAGTATTCTCCAGTGAGGATAAACGGCAGCAATGGGTAAAAGAAACCCTTAATGATCTTTCTCAGAGAGATTTTCTAAATTGTTCTCCCCCTGAGATCACCCAGAGCTTTTTCCAAGATCTTCTTAAAAAAGGAAACCTCCAAGACCCCTATGAAGAGATAAAATCCTTTTATAACAGGGAAATTATGGAGATGGAATCAGAACTTGCGGTCAGGATTAATGGGGCGAAAGATCCTCTTAAAGAAGCTTTAATTCTTGCTATTGCCGGTAATATTATTGACTTTGGAACCCCCGGAAAGGTTACCCGGGAATCGGTATGGGAGATTATAAATAAAACGGAAAAAACACCATTGAACCGGGATCAATCCTCCGACCTGTTTCAAGATCTTTCAGAAATTAAAGAACTTCTCTATTTAGGAGATAACTGCGGAGAAATCGTATTCGATAAACTTTTTATACAAGAATTGCAGAAGGCCTACCCTCTTCTGAATATCACCTTTGCGGTACGTGGATCTGCCATATTGAACGATATAACCCTCAATGATGCAGCTCAAACTGGAATGGATCAAATAGTGAAGGTAATATCCAACGGCGACAATGCGCCTGGAACACGCTTAGACCACTGTTCCCAGGAATTTCAGCAAGCCTATAAGCAGGCCGATTTAATAATTTCCAAGGGGCAAGGGAATTTAGAGACCCTTGATGAGGTATCAGATAAAATAATTTACTTTCTTTTCATTACGAAGTGTCCAATGATAAGTAAAAAATACTCCACGGATTTACATAGCTTAATGTGCATCAAAAATCTCCAAGAATAGGGCCAATTAGTAGACTACCAACTATGGGTACATCCATAATGGTCACCCATTCCAATCTTTAGGTCTCCATGAAAACCATCAATCCATGTTTATGGACAATTTTTTCATAGTAACTTGCCAGTGGACAGAAGCCCTGCTATGCTCTAGCCATGATAAGCCTAGACCAAACCACCTGTAGATCCTGGATAAAAGAAATGCTTCAAGCTGCTGGTACTCACCAGGAAGCCGCCCATCGGGCTGCCGATATTTTTGTACGGTCCAGTCTGCGGCAAACCGGTCACCATGATATCAGTTACCTTCCCCAAAGGCTGGAGCTGTTACAAAGAGGAACCATCATCCCAGCTGGTAAGATGGAGCTTCTTTTTGATACACCGGCATTCAGCCGTTGGGATGGTCACGGTGCATTGGGAGAATATAACTGCAGCCTGCTTCTTGAGAAAACCATGGAGAAAGCAAAGCAGCTGGGTCTGGCCATGGGAACGGTACGCCATAGTAATCACTTTCTGGCTGGGCATCCCTACGGGCAGATTGCCGCAGAAAAGGGCTGCATGGCCATTGTTTGGTCCAACACCGATCCATGCATGGGA